>JACPTJ010000283.1 GCA_016192835.1 Betaproteobacteria bacterium | reverse complement strand
TCTGGACCGATAATCAAGAGGAGGAGGTCGAGTGAAAAAGGCAATTCTTGTCGCCCTGGGTGTGGTTTTCTTCGCCGCTCATGCTGTCCTCGCACAGTCCTGGCCCCAGAAGCCCATTCGGATGATCGTGCCGTTTCCCCCCGGCGGAGGAAATGACCTGATCGGCAGGATCGTGGCACAGTCGCTCACGAAGCGGCTCGGACAGAACGTAATCGTCGACAACCGCGCCGGTGCGAATGGCATTATCGGATTGCAGGCGCTCAAGCAGGCGCCGGCAGACGGCTACACGTTCGCAACAAGTTCCGACGGTCCTCTCGTCATAAATCCTGCGATGTATGAGAATCTGCCGTACGATCCGCAGAAGGATTTTGTGGCGGTCGCGCTGGCTGTCACGCAGCCTATCGTGCTGGCCGCGCATCCTTCCCTGCCGGTTCGCAGCGTGAAACAACTCCTTGCGCTCGCGCGCGCCAAGCCTGGAGCGGTGTCGTATTCCTCGTTTGGGATCGGGAACATCAGTCACCTCTCAGGAGAGTTGTTCAGTTCGGCCGGTGGCGTACGGCTTCTGCATGTGCCGTATAAGGGTGGCGAGCCGGCTATCGTCGCGCTGCTTTCAGGAGAGGTGCAGTTACTGTTCGGCACGGCACAAAATGTGCTCGAGCATACCCGCACCAAGAAGTTGATCGCTCTCGGCACGGGCGAACCCGCGGGGCGGCGATTGCCCTCTATGCCTGATGTGCCCGCGATCGCCGACACCATTGCCGGATACGAGACGAAAACGTGGAACGGTTTCGTTGCGCCCGCAAATATGCCGCGTGAAATAGTCGATCGGCTCTCGCGCGAGATCAGGGCGATCATCCAGGAAAAAGACATCAGCGCGAACCTCGTCACCATGGGAGTCACGCCAATGCCTCTTGGGCCTGATGATTACGCCGCTTTAATGCGCCGGGACGCGGAAAAATGGGCGCGTCTTACGAAGACACTCAACATTCGCGCAAATTGATTCGCACGCGCCGAACGTTGCATATCCGGCCGGGGTGTGGCGCGCGTTTACCCTTGTTCGAGCATGTCCGGCCGACGTCCCATTGCTGCCGACACAGCTTCATAGGCATGCGCGATTTGCAGCAGTAAAGCTTCTTCGAAAGGCCGGCCTATGAGTTGCAGGCCAATCGGCAAGCCCGCTTCCGTGAAACCGCAGGGTACGGTGATGGCCGGCAGTCCGGTAGCATTGCTGGGAGTGGTATTCCGGGAGATCACTCCCGAGCCTGGACCACGCACCGGATAGGTCACGCCACCGAGTGTCGCTGTTTTGTCCGCGATGCGTGGCGCTGGAATTGGCGCTGTGGGCGTCACGAGGACGTCTACCTGTTGCATTACCCGGGCGTACTCTTCCTTGATCAGCCGCTGCACCTTCATCGATTTCGAGTAATCGCGACCTAACACGAACTGGCCGGCCAACGTGCGGTACAGGACGTCGGGGCCGTAGTCGTGCCGGTGCGACTTCAGGTACGGCTCATGCGCCACCAGGTTGTCAGCCATGACGGCGATGCGCAGAGCACCCGCGTACTGCATCATGGGAAGCGCCACCTGACGAAGCTCCAGCCCGAGCATTTCCAGCGCCGCGATGGCCTGCCGTACCGCTGTCTCCACTTCAGGATCGAGGAGATCGAAGTAGTGGTTCGTCGGCATGCCCATCTTCAATCCACGCACCTCTCGACCCAGATTCGCTGTGTAATCGGGCACCGGCACCGGCACCGTGCTGGGATCCAATGGATCATAGCCGGCTATGGCCTGCAACATCAGCGCGCAGTCATGTACCGAGCGAGTCAAGGGGCCGATGTGGTCGCCGTTATAACTCGTCACGAGCAAGCCACGCTGGCTCACACGGCCAAAGGTCTGCTTCAGGCCCACGACGCCACAAAAAGTCCCCGGCAGACGGACCGAGCCGCCTGCGTCCGTGCCCACCGACGCGAAGGTAATGCGGGCCGCCACGTTTGCCCCGCCGCCACCGCTCGAACCTCCTGGCACATGATCCAGTTTCCAGGGATTATGCACGGCACCGTAGTGGGCGTTGTTGGATGTCATCCCGGCGGCGAATTCCTCGAGATTTTCCTTGCCGATGATGATTGCTCCGGCCTGTTTGCACCGCCGTACCACCTCGGCATCTTCCGTCGGAACATTGTTCGCCAGCACTTTGGAGCCCACCGTGGTGCGGATGCCGGCGGTCGCGATGTTGTCCTTGATGCCAATCGGGATGCCGTGGAGCGGCCCGCGATATTCGCCGCGCATGAGGGCGGCTTCCTGTTCCCTGGCCTGTTTTCTTGCCACATCATGAAGAATGGTGATGAAGGACCCGAGTGTCGGCTGTAACCGATCGGCCTGGGTCAGGGCAGCTTCGGTCAGTTCCACCGGCGAAATCTCATGCGCGCGGATTTTGGGAGCAACTTCCTTGATGGTGAGGCCGAGCAGTTCCGTAGCGGCCATAGGCATTACTCTCCCTCCTGGACGCGGAGAAGACGGCCGGAAAACACTGCCGAGAGGTCCAGGGCTCGAAGTTGTTCCACGGCCCGGCAGTAGTTTTCGAGTTCAGGCCGCACCCGCTCCAGTTCCTCGTCAGACAGGGGGAAGCCCTGATACTCCTGGATTAAGGCCTTGAGGGTCTCGCGTGTAAGCACCATCGTTCACCTCGGTATTTATCTCACTGAATACTACGCAACGCCGATTGATAATGCAACGCCAGGGGTCAAGGCTAATCCAGTTTGCGAGTCGTTATAGACTTTATAATCCGCCTACGATGCCCCTGTTCGCGCGTTGAAGGATTTCATGGAACTCACCTGGATTTGGATACCAATCTCGGTTTTCGCGGCGCTGATGCAGGCCGTGCGCACGGCGGCACAGAAAACGCTCAACCAACGCATGTCAACGATGGGCACGACCTATGTGCGCTCGCTGTTCGGCATGCCGACGCTTATCGTTTTCCTGGCGGCGGCCATTCTTTATACCGGACACGGGATTCCTGAATACAACCCGGTGTTTCTGCTGCACACCTCGATAGCCGCGCTGACGCAGGTGCTGGCAACCGCGCTGCTGATACACATGTTCCGGCTGAAAAATTTCGTCGTCGGCACGATGCTGACCAAGACCGACATCATCATGACGGCGCTCATCGGCACAGCATTGTTCTCCGAGCAACTGACGCAATTGGGCTGGGTTGCGCTCGTAGTCGTCGTGTGCGGAACGATCCTGATGCTGGCCGGCAAGATGGGAACCGCCGCGTTCCGCGAAAGCGGCGAGACCTTGTCGGGCCTGCTCGCCGGACGCCCGACCCAGGTCGCCTTGATGTGCGCGCTGTTGTTCTCGCTGTCGTATTTGTTCCTGCGCGAAGGCACGCGCGATCTCGGCGAGCAGCATCATTTCCTCTGGCGCGCCGGCTGGACGGTGGTGCTGGCGACGGGACTGCAAACCGTTTGTTTGGGCATTTGGCTCGCGGTGAAGGAACCGGCAGTATTCAAACAGATGTGGCCGATGCGAGGGATCGCCAGTTTCATAGGCCTCACCAGTGCGCTGGGCTCGATTGGCTGGTATTCGGCCTTCGCGCTGCAGAATGCGTCCTATGTCCGCGCTGTAGGCCAGATCGAAGCGGTGTTCACGTTGGCGATCTCATGGCTCTATTTCCGCGAGAAGGTTACCGCGCTTGAACTGGTTGGAATAGTGGTCACAGTGGCCGGCGTGCTGTTGTTCAGACTCGTTTAACGAATCACGGGGACCTCCAGGCGTGCACGCGGCACCAAAGGACTTTCGTCAGGCTGTACTAGCTCGCTGCCCTTTCGACGAACTCAAACATAATCCCGCCGAGTTCGGTGGGGTCCATGTAGGCATAACGGGCCCCTTCCCTGAAGGCGCTCTGCAAGACGCCAATCCCCTGCTGCTGCAATGTGGTTACCGTCTTTTGCATGTCTGGAACGCGAAAGCCTATGTGATGGATCCCCTCCCCTCGCGTGTTCAAAAAATCGGCGTGGATGGTGCTCCCCTCAAGGACCTCGATCAGCTCCAGCTCAATCGCTCCCAAGGCAGCAAAGGCGACCCGGTAGGAAAAGGGCCCCTTCCCTACCACCACTTGCTCTTCGGGGTAGCGCCGCTCCTTGATATCCCAGGGGCCGATGCCGAAGGTTGAAGACAGGAGTTGGATGGTCCTGTCCATGTCCTTTACCACAACGCCGATGTGAAGCTGCTGGGGCAACGCTATCGGGTCAACACGGGATTCCACGGCAACACCTCCTTTGTCTCGGCTAGTACTACTGCATACCGCAATTACGCCGCCAGTTTGGCGGCGCAGATCACCCGTAACCATGCAAGGACCACCCTTTCTGCGCACGGTTGCCCGGAGACTGTCTCACATCTCTTGCCCGGCGACAACTGTGTGCTGGCACGTCCCATCGCCTGAGTGCGACCAGCGCGCCGGCGCTTGACTCGCTTTGTGCGTCGAGCGCATGATTTGCCGTAACGCGCATTGCGGACCCGCGGCAAGCGCGGATCGGGCCGCCGCACGCATCCTGACGCTTCAGCTTGAGTCCGGGCAAGGTGCCCGGAGCCGCCTCGCGGCAGGCTCGGCCGAGGAGTGGACTCCGACGACGGGCGGATTGATTACGAGAACTCATGAACTGGTTGATATTGCGAACGGGTAGCGGGGCATGCGCGATAGTGGTTGGGATAGCGCTCACCAATGCGGCGCTGGCGCAACCGCGCCCGGCGGAAACGGCGAAGGATTATCCGAACAGGCCGATACGGCTGGTCGTGCCGTCCTCGCCCGGCGGCGGCACGGACATCATCGCGCGACAGCTCTCGGTCAGGCTGACGGAGCGCTGGGGGCAGCAGGTGATCGTCGACAATCGGCCCGGCGCCGGCCAGATGATCGGCATTTCGCTCGTCGCCAAATCGCCGCCCGACGGCTACACGCTCGTGATGACCGCGACACCGCTCGCCGTCAACACCGTGCTCTACAAGAAAGTGCCGTACGACCCGATCCGCGACTTCGCGCCGGTGACGCAGGTCGCGGCCATGCCCAATCTCCTCGTCATGCATCCGACGCTGCCGGTGCGCAACGTGAAGCAGATGATCGCGCTCGCCAAGTCACGCCCCGGCGAGCTCGCCTATGCGTCATCCGGCTTCGGCACCGGGCCGCACCTTTCGATGGAGCTTTTCAACCACATGGCCGATATCAAACTCCAGCACGTGCCGTACAAGGGCACCGGCCCCGCGCTGCTCGACACGATCTCAGGTCACGTACCGTTGCTGATGTCGACGCTGCTGCCGCCTTTGCCGCATCTGAAGACCGGCCGGTTGCGCGCGCTGGGCGTCACCAGCGCGAAGCGAGTCTCCAGCCTACCCGATGTTCCCACTGTGGCGGAAGGCGGCGTCGCAGGTTACGAGGTGGTCGGCTGGTACGGGATCGCCGCGCCCGCGGGCACGCCGCAACCGGTCGTCGCGAAGCTGCAGGCCGAAATTTCGGCAATCCTCCACGCGCCCGAGACGCGCGACAAGCTCGCTGCCGAAGGCGCCGAAGCCGTGGGCTCGAAACCCGAGGAATTCAGCGCGTTCCTCAAGTCCGAAATCGACAAGTGGGGCAAGGTCGTCAAGGCGGCAGGGATCCCGATGCAGTGATAGTTGGCTGCACGGCATTGACGGAGCTAAGAGATGGCCATGAGCAACACACGGGACTTCGGGGGCAAAGTGGTCCTGATTACGGGCAGCGCACGCAATCTCGGGCGCGCGATCGCCGAAGCGCTGGCGCAGGCAGGCGCGGCAGTCGTAATCAATTCGCGTTCCTCAAAGCAGGAAATGGAGGCGACCGCAGCGGCGATCAAAGCGGCCGGCGGCAGGGCCATCGCGCATTTGGCCGACATCACAGATGCCAACGCCGTCAAGCGGATGGTGCAGGCGACAGTGGATACCTTTGGCAAGCTCGATATTCTGGTCAACAACGCGGTGGCTCATAACGTCAAGCCGTTTCAGGAGCTGAGCTTCGACGACTGGCGGCACACGATGGCGGTGATTCTGGATGGAACATTTCACTGCACCCAGGCTTGCGTGCCGGAAATCGTCCGCAGCGGTGGGGGCAGCATCGTTAACATGGGGGGTGCTTTCGGGCACCTGCCGCATCCCGGGCGGGCAGCGACCTCGGCGGCCAAGGCGGGACTGGCCGGACTGACGCGCGCGTTGGCGCTCGAATTAGCCGCCCACAACATCAATGTGAACTGCGTATCTCCGGGTCCTGCCAATACGGTGCGCGAGACGCCGAGCCAGTTCGACACGAAGAGGATACCGCTCGGGCGCTTTGCAGAACCATCCGAGGTGGTGGCCATGGTGAAACTGCTGTGCAGCCCGGACGGACGTTATATTACCGGCCAAACCATCCACGTGAACGGCGGCCTGTACATGAACAATTAGCCTAATGAGAATCGCGAAAGTGGCTGACGCCCTTTCTGATTATTTCATCACGGCCTTTATCGCCTTGATGCGGTTCACGGAGTCTCCGGCCAGGTGGGTCCAGATTATCGCGTCACGAACCAGCTTGTCAGCAGCCGGGTCCATGGCGTATCCCCCGGCGCCGTAGATCTCCATATTGAGATTTGTGACTCTTTGAACAACATCGTTTGAAAAATTCAGGGCCAGCATGTTGCTGGCGGATCCGCGATACGCCGCGTCCCCCAGTACCGCCTGATCCCTTTCCCACGCGATCCTCAATACAAAGGATCGGAGCGCCTCGGTAAGCATATGCATTTCCGAGAGCTTCAGTTGAATGACTTGCTGCTCCATGAGGGACTTGCCTTCGCGCCGCCCGCCCTTGACGCATTGCATGGCCATTTCCGCGGCAGCGTCACAAACGCCCAGCGCATTCGCTGCGAGTTCGAGATCGCTGAACTGCGACGGGTCACCGCCGCGTGCTTCAGCACCGCCGTTTACCTTGCCCACGAGATTGGCGTGGGGGATGCGCGCGTTCTCGAAGATCAGCTCCGCATTCTGATAAAAGCGCCAGCCGCTTTTGTTGAAAACCCTGCCGACCCGAAAGCCGGGCGTATCGTGCGGCACCAGGAAGAGTGTGGTGCCTTCGCGCACGCTGACGTTCGGGTTCGTTCGTGCGCGCACCAGCAATAACTTGGCGATGTTCCCATTCGCGATGAAGCACTTTTCGCCGTTCAGGATCCATTCGTCACGCTGACGTTCCGCCCTGAGTCTCATGCCGGCCCTGGGGGCGTCCTCGGGTGGCATGCGGTTATCGGATCCCCCGCTGGGCTCGTTACTGCCTAAGCCGAGCAGATAAGTGTCGTCGGCAATAAACGGTTTCAGAAATCGTTCTTTCTGGTCGTCGGTGCATACCGCGGCGATTAACTGGCTCCACTTCCAGCACTGACTGAAAGTCTTTGAGATGGCCGTATCCGCCTTCGCAAGCTCAGCCATCACGACGGCTTGCGTCACCAGATCGAGGCCATGTCCACCCCACGCCTTAGGGACGGCAGCAGTCCGGAAGCCGAGCTTCGAGCCTTTCCTGATGATTTCCCAATCGAAGGTTTTGGCCGGATCCAGGATCGCGTCGCGTGGGAGCGACATCGGAAGGATTTCCTCCGCGGCAAATTTGCGCGCCTTCATCTGCCACGCCCGCTGCTCCTCGTTCAATGAAAAATCCATACCGATTCTCCCAGAGGGCGCGCGCCGCTCCTCGCCGCGTGTTCAGTCCGTCTGTATTCCAGCCGCCTTCACCGCCTGGCGGTACTTGTCGAATTGTGCACGTATGAATTTTCCGAATTCATCGGGAGATTCACCGCCCGGGTTGTAGCCGCCCGTTTCAACGGAATCCCGGACTTTCGGGACCTCGGGGGTTCCCGCCGGCGCATGCCAGCCGACAAAACCACCGCCAAACGCGTAGTCCGCAAGCCCCGCTTCGGCAACCGTGGGCACATCGGGCAGAGCGGCGGCCCGGGACGTTCCGGTAAAAGCCAGCGCCCGCAACCTGCCGCTCCTCACCTGAGGCAGTCCGGCGGATGCGGGTGTGGAAACGAATTGCACTTCTCCCGTCATCAATGCGGTGAGCGAAGGCGCCGTGCCCTTATAGGGCACATGGATGACGTCTATCCCCGCATGCACACTGAACATCGCCATTGCAAGATGATTCGGATTGCCTACACCCGCCGAACCGTAGGAGATCTGGCTTCCCTTGTTCTTGGCGAGCGCGATGAGATCCTTGACCGTGCGCACGGGGCTCGAGGCATTGACCAGCATCAGATATCCCGTTCCGTGGCCTATGCTCGTGATGGGCGTGAAATCTCTCTCGATATCGAATGGCAGCTTGCGGTTGAGGATCTGGGCAATGAGCGCAGCAGCACCGTTGTTCATGAGGGTATAGCCGTCCGCCGGGGCCCTCGCAACGAGTTCACTGCCGATAATGCCGTTCGCGCCGCCTCTATTGTCCACTACGATATTCTGTCCGAGCTGTAGCTCTACTTGCGCTGCGACTACCCGGCCAATGACATCAAGACCGCCACCGGGCGGGAAAGGCACTACGAGACGAATGGGGCGATTAGGATAGACCTGCCCAATGCCGGCACCGGCCAGCAGCAGCGCCAGAACCGCGAATACAATACGAATGATTTGCCGCATGGTGTTCCTCCTCCGAAGAATAGGAAAAGTAAGTATCCTCCGGCAAAGCCGGGGGATACTTACCTTGACGCAAAGTGACCAGACACAGCTCTCGTTGGAGCGACACGGGGGGCCACGGATACAGAGTGCCACAAATTGAGCAGATATGTAACGGGCTAAAAATCGTATCGCCGCGGATGTTCTGGGAGTTGCTCCAGTCTGCCAAGCCGTAGCAATTGCAACGTCAAACGGGAACCACGAATCGAAAAAGAAAGGCCTGCATGTCTGCAAGCCTTTGATGTAGTTGGCGCGCCCGGCAGGATTCGAACCCACGCCCCCCTGGTTCGTGGTTGGCAAGGTAGAATTTGTTACCTCGCTGCGTAGACGTAAGGGCCATCTTTCCGCGCCGCGTGGCTTTACCCGCTGCCGAGCGCCCGCTCCGCCCAGACGGCGTAAGTACCGGTTTCGATCATCTTCGGGCGCACCACGCTTCGCAGCACGCGCAACTCCTCGGCAGTGGGCGCCGGCGTGGTCGCGACCGGTCCCGTCACGCCCAGATCGAAGCCGGTGTTCTCTTGAATCTCACCCAATGTGTACGAGGGATGGATCGAATCGAGCCGCAGGCGGGCTTCGTCCTTATCGAAGCAAAAGTTCGCCTTGGGCGTAATCAGCTTGCTGGGGTTCCCCAGCCGCAGCACGTTGGCCGGAGAGCTGCCGGCAGCCGAGATGAAATCGACGCGCTCCACCAGCGAACGCCGGGTGTGCTCGGTGCGAAACACCACGGTACGCCGCGCGCAGTAATAGATCATGCCGCCGCCGTAGCCGCCGGGGAATCGCACCTCGGGCCGCTCCGGATCCGTGCCGATCTGGTGCAGGTTGTAATTGCCGTGACGGTCGATCTGCACTCCGCTCACGAAGAAGAGGCCAAGTTCACCACGCTGCGCGAGATAGTGAAACTGACGCGACGTCTGAAACGGCCTGAATACCGTGTTGAGTATGATCAATTCGGCACTGGGCGCGTGAAGCTCCTTCGCGAGCAGCAGCCCCGCCGCCGGGATCTGCGAGAGTGCGCCACAGGCGGACACTTCGCCGTCACGCACCTCGCGCGACATGAGGACGGCCATCAACTCGACCTCGCTGTAATCCAGGTTGACGATCATGTCGCCGCCAACCGTCGTCGGACGACGCCCATCAGGCCGCCCGGGCCGGCCGCTGCAGTTCCCGAGGGACGAACCGGTCCACGTACTCCGCGTGGTTCTCAACGTCGAATACGTAGGTCCTCAGGTACTCCGCAAAGGCGGCATCATCCCGGGACGCCGCAACATACTTTTGCATGTGGACCTTGTCCGGGCCGTAGCGTCCAGTCATTCCGGCGGGGTGCGAGCCGAACGGCGCATGCACCACGGCGTCGACGAGGATGGACGGAACGAACGTGCCGATCGCGTCCTTCTCGTCGAGCCGGTCCACGACTTCCTCGGCGGTGACGATGACGTGCTGCGAAGCTTCGGCGAGGATGACGGCTTCCACCGCATATCCGCACGACACGTTGCCCTGACGGTCTGCCCTGTCGACATGAAACACCGCCACGTCCGGCCGCATCGCCTTGGCGACCACCGAGATAGTTTTGCCATCGAACGGATCGGGGGCGAGCACCATGTCATCGCGGCGCTTCAGCAGATCCGTCCCGACCAGTCCGACGACGGGGATGTAAGGCACTCCCATAGACCCAGCCTGGGCCTGCGAAAAGAGCACCCCTCACGTATTGTCGAGCGCTCGCACGCGGCCCGCCACGACGTAGCGGGCGAAGTTCGGACCGGTGCGGGCGAATTCGCCAAGGGTGACGCTGCACGTGTCCACGACGCCGACGGCGCCTGCGCCGACCAGGAAATCAATATTGATTTCGCCGCCGACCACGCCGATGACACGCAGATTGTCGGTGCGCTGGCGAACGACTTCACGCAGGAACGCCATCGGCGAGCGCTGCATATTGGCGCTCATCACCAGGCGTGTGCCGCTCTTTACCTGGGTGGCAGCCTCTTTCAGGGTCTTCAGCTTGTCGGGCATAGGCGTCTCCGGATTCCAGAACTGCAACAGGATACACCCGCTACAGATGTTGAGTAAGAGTCCCGGAATCCCGGTAGTTGCGGGGATGCTCCCATTCCCTGCTTGCATGACCCTGTTCTCCGACGATGGACGAAATCGGCATGCGGAACTTCGTCATCGAAGTCTGGTTCGGACTGCTTGTGCCCGCGAACCTCGAACCGGAGCCCAGGCGCGTACTGAGGACAACACTTACAGGGATCATGCACGAGTTCGCCGGGGCTTGAGGTGGCTAGCGGCCGACCGTCAGCCCGAAGCGGTGAGCTGACAATATTATCCTAATATAGGTATAATGACGCAATGGCTGAGAGTGCATCGGGGCAACCGAAGCCGCTGGAATGGATCGGTAGTTCGAAGAAAGATCTTTTGGCCCTGCCGGAAGAGGTAGAAGATGAGCAAGCGCAAAATTAAATTAATCGATGACGTCGAGATTCACGAAGGGAGCGGCAACGTGTACGCGGACCTCGGGTATTCGAATGCCGAGGAAATGCTGATCAAGGCCAAGCTCGTTTCGAAAATCGCCGAAATCGTCAGTAGCAAGGGTCTGACCCAGGTACAGACGGCAAAGATTCTAGGCCTGACTCAACCCAAGGTCTCCGCCCTGCTGCGCGGGCAATTCCGTGGAATCTCGGAACGGAAGCTGATCGAATGCCTGACCCGCCTGGGGCGGGACGTTGAGATTGTCGTAAAGGACGCCCCCCGGCGGCGGGCAGGTGGCAAGCTCACCGTGGTCTTCGCCTAACAAGAAAGGCCTGCATGTCTGCAGGCCTTTGATGTAGTTGGCGCGCCCGGCAGGATTCGAACCCACGACCCCCTGGTTCGTAGCCAAGTCTCTTAATATAAGTTGTTGTTTTATTTTGTTTTTTAACAAGCCGATCGTTGCCAGTTTGCATAACAGCGCTCCACAGCGCTCAACAGCACCGTTGCAAAAGCGTTGCAGAACAAAAAAGCATTAAACCCGTAAATCTGTGCATGGGCATCAACCGTCTCGCGATCAAGGATACGTTGCAAGTAATCGATCCTGCTACTCAGTCCTTGCCAGCCCACTCTCGCTTTAAGAAACTTGGGTATTTCTTTTGACGAAATTCTTCGATGACTTTGTCGGTTAGCTTCCAAGCATCGCCCTTGATGCGTGCGACGAGCTCCGTCCAGACTCTGCTAAAGGCCTCGATAGCATCGGCATCGGTGTATCGGACGCCGGTTGGTAGTAGCGGGTCGATGTCTTCGGTCAGGTTTCGCGTCAACTTCTCGAGCATTCGTTGTTCGGCTTCGGCCCTGGAAATGGGGTTGCCTTCCAGTGCGAGGTAGTGGTCAAAGCAGGCGACGAGCTTGTTCGGGTTCAGGGCAAGCTGCTTAAGTCCTTCGTTGAGGTCGAACAGGTCGCGACCCTTGCGCCGCTGCAGGAGCGCGCGCAACTTGGTTCCGAAGAGTTCTTCCGGCTCGAAGGAGGCGATTTGCGCCTTGCTTTGATGCCAGCTGTTGACGACTTCGAATGGGTAACTCTTTACGCCGAGCAAGCTGTCATGCTCGCGCGTGTTGATTTCGATCTTCAGTCTCAACGTGGTGTCAGGGGCAACTTCTGGCGTGTACCGAAAGATCAAGTGCATCGAGTGACCGGCCTGATTTCGGTTGCACTTCCCCAGCCAGGCCAACGCCTCGCGAATCGCATCGACGGTAGTGCCAATCGGCTCGAGCTGAGTCTGCACCAGGTCGATGTCTTCGGAATAGCGCAGCGGCTGTCGGAACAGCAATTTGTTGATGGCGGTGCCGCCGCGAAAGGCGATCTTGCCAGCCAGGGCCGGCGCAGTGAACAAGTCGCACAACGCGCGGCTGATCACGAGATCCTGCTCGACCTGACGCAGGTCGGGCCAAGGTGCCTTCGCGCGCCATTCCTGGAGGTAAGCCTGCGGGATCACGAATCGATCTCCACCGGTTCATTGATCACCAGCATCCACTTGAGGTCCTTCTGCCGCGGACTGGCAAGAGCGGTAATAAAGGATTTGACCGAAGGATCCAGTAGCTTCACGGACTTCGCATTGCTCGCGAAGGGTTCCAGCGCCTTTGCTTGGCGCGCATGGCCGGCGAGTTCCAGCAGGTAGCCGAGCCGCCGGACGGAAGAGTTTTCATAAATGGCGGCAATTTTGGCGAGCTTACGGGAGTCGGCTTTCGCCCCCAGATCCTTGACGATCTGGGCGACGCCGTTGATGCCTGCGGCCCGATGAAAGTAGCGAGCGCAGTCCAGGAGGGTCAGCTCGACACCGGCCACCTTGGCGAAGCCAGCCTCGCTCTTCATCTGTGCCAGCCACTCGGGGTGATTGGCCTTGGCAAAAGCATGCGGAGCTTGGTAGACGAATTGCAATCGGTGACGGCCGATCTCGAAGGCGCGTAGCTGTTTGGGGACGATCACCTGAAAAACCATGGCCGCCTGGTGCGACGAGCCGTAGAATGCCGCCGCACGAAGCAACGAGATTCGATAGTCGATTCCTTGATGCTTCATCAAGGGGTCGATCCAGCGCACCGGGTCCGGTGCCCCGCTCGGCTGATCTTCGGGGCGAAGGATCAGATAGAAGCCGTGGCGTGGATTCGCCAGACGGTGCCTCTTGATCAGTCGGCTGACCGCGGCGGCGAGCGTCTCCGGGGCGAGGTCGAGCGCGTCCAGCGCCTCCTTGCGAGAAAAGTAGGCGCGGCCACGGGCAAGCTG
>JACPTJ010000162.1 GCA_016192835.1 Betaproteobacteria bacterium | reverse complement strand
CATGATTCGGTCCGACCCCGCCCGTCCATTCGTAGCTCGCGCCGGTTTCCGTTTTCAGCGTCACCGGCTGCTGCGCCGGCTTGCCGAGGTTGAGCAGGAAGCAGGGTGTGGCTGCGTGCGGATAATGGAATATGTAATTGCGGTTGACGACGAGGTTTGCGGCGCGCAACGGCCGCCGCGATTCGTCGACCAGCCGCGCGCGCGCGTAAAAGCGCGGCTTGAGATCGGCGGCGGCAAATGCGGGGTTTGCGCCGAGCGTTCCGGCAGCGGCGCAGAGCTTGATGAATTCGCGTCTTTCCATGGCGACCCCGTCGGAATGCGGCGCGCTTATTCTTGGGGCATTCTGCCCCATTCGCGCGCGAATACCGCTTCCATTTCGCGGCGCAAACGCGCGGCATCGCTGTCGATGGCAGCGACATCGTTCCACGTCAGCGCGCCGCCTTTGGCGACCGCGCGCGCGAGCTTGACGCCGTGGGCAAGGCCGAGCGGCAGGCCGCCGCAGGCGAGCGAATCCGCGGCCGGCATCAGCTTGCCGTACACCGTGTAGCCGCCTTCGCCGTCGAGCGTCTCGCCGGCTTTGAGATCGCGCTTGGCGGTGGCGACGACATCGCCGCGGAAGCCGGTTGCGGCGCCGGTCGCTTCGCGCCGCAGGCCGACCGAGGCAACGCTGATGCCCAGTTCGAGCCCGATCAGGTGATAGGGTTTGTACATCGCCGAGTAGTTGCCGGTTGCGTCGGTGATGAGGCCATATTCGTGAAAGCAGCGCCGCACGTAATCGCTGTCGGCGGCGAACGTCACGTAAACGCCCCAGCGCAAATCGCGGAATACCGGACTGCCGTCGCGCTCGAGGCTCGAGATCACTTCGACCTGGCCGGCATGATGCAGCTCGCCGCCGGCCTCCCGCGGCCGCAGCACGCGCGGCAGATCGTCGACGCCGCACGGCGGAAACGCGAGGCCGCCGGGCGCCGGCGTGAGCCCGGTCGCATTCGCAACCGCCGCCATTTCGATTGCCGACTTGGTGCCGTCGAGGAATGAATTGAACATCTGCGCGTTGAAGTCACCAGCAGCGACCCTCTCGGGCGTGAAGCCGTAGTGTCCCCACACCGTAGCGGGCGTCGACTCATGGTAGGCGGGAAGGTACTTGGTGCCTTTGCCTGCGGCGATGACCTCGAAACCCGCGGCGCGCGCCCAATCGACCATCTCGCAGATCAGCGCCGGCTGGTCGCCGTAGGCGAGCGAATAGACGATGCCGGCTTCAGCCGCGCGGCGTGCGAGCAGCGGGCCCGCGAGCGCATCGGCCTCGACGTTGACCATTACGATGTGCTTGCCGTGCGCGCAGCACGCGAGCGCATGGCGGATTCCGGCGGCGGGACTGCCGGTCGCGTCGATTGCGATCTCGATTGCGTTCGATGCGATCACCGCCAGCGCGTCGTCCGTGACAAACGTCGTGCCTGATCTGCGCGCTGCGGCAAGCGAGGAGGCCGCGTATTGATCGGCCGGCCAGCCGACACGCGCGAGGCTTGCACGTGCGCGCTGCGGAGCAAGGTCGCACACCGCAACGAGGTGCATGCCGGGGGTACGCCGCGCTTGCGACAGAAACATCGAGCCGAATTTGCCGGCGCCGATGAGGGCTACGCGCAGCGGATTGTGTTGTTGCGTGCGCGCCGCAAGCAGATGGTGCAGGTTCATGGCGATGCGGGCTGTCCGGAAAACGCTAACGCGATCGGGCGCGCGCCATCGGACCAGCGTCCGAGCCGAGCCTTCAACGCCGCGCCCACGTCGGATGGCGTATCCAGCACGGTGACGCCGGCGGCTTCGAGCGTCGAGCGTTTGGAGGCGTAGGTTCCCTTGTCGCCCATGACGATGGCGCCGGCATGGCCCATCTTCTTGCCCTTCGGCGAGGCGCCGCCGGCGATGAAAGCGACCACGGGCTTGGTCATGGTCCTCGCGTAAACGGCTGCTTCCTCTTCCATCGAGCCGCCGATCTCGCCCACCATGACGACGGCCTCGGTGCCGGCAAAAGTGTCGAGGGCGACGAGCGCATCGCGCGTGGTGGTGCCGATGATCGGATCGCCGCCGATTCCGACGAACGCGGATTCGCCGTAGCCGGCCTGGACGATGTTGAGGCAAAACAGCACGCCCAGGCTGCCGCTGCGGGAAAGCACGCCGATCGAGCCCTTCCTGAAAATGCGTTCGTTGAAAGCGGGCATGAAGCCGGCGAAACATTCGCCGGGAGTGACGGCACCGGCGGTGTTGGGGCCGAGTATGTGCGCGCCGCGTTCCTTCGCCGCAGCCACGAAGTACATCACATCCTGCACCGGGATGTGCTCGGTCAGCACGACCAGGCCCCTGGCGCCGGCTTCGATCGCGTCCATGGCGGCTTCCTTGACCAGCAGGGGCGGAATGAAGAGGACCGCGACGTCGAAGCCTGCGCCCTGCATCGCGTCCCTGGCGGTGGCGAACACCGGTACGTCGCAATGCAGGGTGCCCGCCTTGTTCGGGTTGGTGCCGCCGACGACCTTGGTGCCGTAGGCCTGCATGCGTTCGGTCCAAAACGTGCCCTGCTTGCCGGTGATTCCCATTACCAGCACGCGATCGGTGGCGCGGACGATCATCGCGCCGCCTCCACCACCGTCACCGCAATTCCAAAGACACCATGTCGGCGGCTGGCGTCCTTCGCGGGTCGCATCCCCGCAAGCGGGGCGCGTCGCAGGGCGGAAGAGGGGCCCCTCTGGGGATCTGACCCCGGAGACGCGCATGGGATCGGCATCAGCACGACGCGCCCTCGATCAGCTCCACGGTCGCATCCCGCAAGCGGGCCCCTGCTCCACGTTCCGCCGATCCCTGCTCCGCCGCTCATGCCGCCTTCATCGCTGCTTCCACGGCCGCCTTGCTGGCATCGTCCATGGTCGCGAGCGGCGTGACACCGAGGCGATCCTTCAACATTCTGATCGCTTCCTCGTCGCCAGTGCCGTGCACCGAAAAGAAGATCGGCAGTTGGGGTTGCAAGGCTTCGATCGCCTCGATGACGCCCTGGGTCATCACGTCGGTGCGCGCGAAGGCACCGCAGAAATTAATGACCAGGCTCCTGATGCGGGGGTTCGACAGCAGCAGCTCGAGCGCCGGCTTCGCCTGGGTGTAGGACTCGCCGCCGATTTCGAGAAAGTTCGCGGGGTGGCCGCCGTGGTGGCGGACGACGTCCATCGTCGTCATGGTCAGGCCGGCGCCGTTGGCGAGCACGCCGATGTCGCCTTCGAGGTCGATGTATTTGAGGCCGGCGGCCTTGGCCCTGGCCTCGAGGCCGGTCAGCTTTTCGGGCGTGCCCGCACGCGCGACGTCGCGATGGCGGACGATGCCCGAATCGTCCATCACGAACTTGCAATCGAGCGCGACCACGCGGCCGTCCGTGGTGACAATCAGCGGATTGATTTCCACCAGTTCGGCGTCGTAGGCGGCATAGACCTCGTAGAGCCTGGCGAGCGTGTCGGCGACCTTGCCTTCGGCCGCGCCGAGCGCGAGACCGTGGACCATAGTCGCGGCATCCGCATGGGTCAAACCGCGGCGGATATCGACGGGCCGGAGATGGAGCTTGTCAGGCGCTGTCGCCGCCACTTCCTCGATGTCCATGCCGCCCGCGGTCGAAAACACGACGAGCGGGCCCTGGCTCGCGGGATCGTTGAGCACGGCCGCATAAAGCTCGCGTTCGATCGGCATTCTCTCCTCGATCAGCACTTTCTCGACCTGATGGCCGGCGATCTCCATGCCGATGATCGCCCCGGCGTGGATCCGCGCTTCGTCCGGCGTCGCGGCGAGCCTGATTCCGCCCGCTTTGCCGCGCTTGCCAGTCGGAACCTGGGCCTTGACGACGACGGCACCGATTCGGGCAGCGATCGCGGCCGCTTCATCTGGCGTTTGCGCGAGTTCGCCCCTGGGAACGGCGATGCCTAGTCTGGCCAGGAGCGGCTTGGCCGCGTGTTCCTCGAAGTTCATCGGCGCGACCCGGCTACTTTCCGTATTTTTTCCAGAAAGGCCCGAACAGGTCCTCTTCCGAGGGCTTGTCCTCGGGGATCGTAGTGACGATACGGGTGATGTTCATGAAGTGCCGGTAGTTGAGGTTTTCGGAGAAGCTGTTGCCGCCCCACGTGCCGCAGCCCATCGACAAGGAAAACGGCAGGCCGTTGTCGAAACTGCCGCCGGTGGCGAACGTGTGCGCCTGTTTGACGATCACGCGGCACACCGTCATATCGAGACCGAGACGGCGGATGTGGTCTTCGTCCTCGCTGTAGATGCCGCACGAGTGACCGTTGCCCATGTAATCGTAGATGCCGCGCATGATGCCAAATGCATGATCGAAGTCGCTCGCGCGGTAGATCGTCAGCACCGGGGCGAGCTTCTCCCCGGAAAACGGGTAGTCCCTGCCGGTGCCGGTTTCTTCGACCATCAGGCATTTGGCATTGACGAGCTCCGGCCGCGTCAATCCCGCGATCGCGCAGATTCTGGAAACCGATTGCGCGGTGATCGTGGGCGAGAGCCTGCCGCCGGGAAACATCGCTTGCTGCAGCGTGGCTTTTTCCGCCGCGCTCAGGAGCGCGCCGCCTTCCCTGGCGAGCGCCGCGAGCATCGCGGCGTAGACTTCGGCGTGGATGATGACGCTGTTTTCCGAAGAGCAGCTCGTCGCGTTGTCGAAAATCTTGGAGCGCATGATCTTGCCGGCGGCGTCCGCGCAATCCGCGCTCGCATCGACGATCACCGCAACGTTACCGACGCCGACACCCAGCGCCGGAGTGCCGCTGGAGTAGCCGGCACGCACGTTGTTTTTCGAGCCGGTGACGACCACCAGGTCGGCCTGCTGCATGAGTTCGGTGGACATTTCCCTGGTTGCCGGAAGCGGCAGCGTCTGCACCAGGTCGAGCGGGGCGCCGATGCGTTTGAATTCGGCGTGGATGTATCCGAGCAGCTTGACGGAGGTCGAGTAGCCCTTGGGCGAAGGTGACAGGATGATGGCGTTGCCGCATTTGAGCGCGTTGATGATGTTGTTGGCGGGAGTGGCGCCGGGGTTGGTCGAGGGCACTATTGCCGCCACCACCCCGACCGGCCGCGCGATTTCGGTGATGCCCCGTGCGGGATATTCGGCAATAACGCCGGTCGATTTCGCGCCTTGCAGGTCGCGCAGCAGCCCGAACGTCTTGCGGTGGTTCTTGACGATCTTGTCGGACACGTTGCCCAGTCCGGTATCTTTGACTGCGAGCTCGGCAAGGACGCGATTGTGCTCGGGATTGATGATGGCCCAGCCCGCTGCGGTCACCACTTCGTCGAGCTGCGCCTGGGTGTAGCGCGCATAAGCCTGCTGCGCGGCGCGCGCGCGCTTGACTATTTCCGCTACGGTTCGTGCGGCTGCAGTTTGGGGTTTGGCGGCGTCGGTTTGAGTAGCCATGAATCGTTCTCAGTCCGTTTCCTTAAGTGCTTTGCGTATTTTACTCTCGTGCCGCATGTGCCTGAGCACGGGATAGGGTCCAGTCGTTGCCATGGCTGATCATGGTGGTCATGAACGAGGATTCGGCAAGCGGCCCCAGAATCACGCCGAGCACGAGCGGCGTGATCGGGAATTTGAAGCGTTCGAACAGGTAGCCGAGGATGCCGAAGATCACCATCAGCCACACGTCGATGATGTTGTTGCGCGCGGCGAACGCGCCGAGGATGCACATCATCACGACATAAGCCGAAACGATGACTTCGGGAAACTCCAGTACCCGGACCAGGGCTTTTATCGCGAAATAGCCGATGACGCACATGACGATAATTCCCACGAACACCGAGGCGAACATGGCGTAGACGATATTGCTCGAGGTGGCGAACACCTGCGGGCCCGGCTGCAGTCCGTGCAGCAGGAACGCGCCGAGTATGATCGCGGTCGCGCCGCTGCCGGGAATACCCAACGTGACCAGCGGGATGATGGCGCCGCCAACCGAGGAGGTGGCGGCGGTCTGCGGTGCGATGATGCCTTCCGGGATGCCGGTGCCCAGCGCCTCCCGGCGTTTTCCGTACTGGCCTTCGATGCCGTAGGACAGGAACGACGCAACGGTCGCGCCGGCGCCGGGAACCAGCCCCACGATGATGCCGGTGAGGGTGCCGCGAACGAATGTTCCCTTGAATGCGAGCATCTCCCGCCAGCGGGGCAGGCGCGTCTTGACTTGATCTATCGCCTGGAGGGGGGCCGACTTGAATCCCTGCTCCAGGCGCAGGAAGACTTCTCCCAGTCCGTAAGCGCCGACCATCACCACCAGGTAATCGATGCCATCGGACAGCAACGGCACGTTGAAGGTGAAGCGGTGCGTGCCGTAGGTGTCGTCGACGCCGACAGTGGCGATCAGCAGCCCGGCGAACAGGCTGATCAGCGCGTTGACCAGCGTAGCCCCGCCCAGCGAAACCACGCTCGCCAGGCCAAAAAACAGGATGGCGAAATACTCGGGCGTGGAGAACGTCAGCGCGATTTTGGCAATCGGCTGCGCCAGCAGCACCATGACGACAGCCGCTACCAGACCTCCGGCCAGCGCCGACACCAGCGTCCAGCCGAGCGCATGGGCAGCTTCGCCTTTGCGCGCCATGGTGTAGCCATCCCACAGCAACGGCACGTCCATCGGTTCCCCCGGCACCCGGAACAGGATCGAAGTCCATGCGCCGGCATAGGTGCCGGATACGTACATCGCGGTGAGCAGAATGATGGCCGGGATCACGTGCATGCCGTAGGTGAAAGGCAGCGCCAGCACCACGCCCATGACCAGCGTCAGTCCGGGCAGCACCGCGACCAGCAGGCCGAGAATGATGCCCACCAGCAAGACCAGCAGATTGAGCGGCTCGAAAACGTGGCCGAAGCCGATCAACAGATTGTGCAGCGTGCTTCCCATTTCAGCGTATGCCCATTACCTGCATCAGGAACAGCGTGACCGCTGAAAACGGAACCTGTCCGATCGGCAGCGACACATAGACGACTTTCATGAAGAAAAAAAGCAGCAGCAAGGTGCCGCCCACGCTTACGGCAGCGACGACTGCCCAGCGCCGATAGCCGCCGAGCACGATAAAAAGCGCGAGATACAGCACGGTCGCGATGAAAAAACCGAGCCTCTGGATGAATATCACGTAGCCCGCGGTCAGCGCCATCCCCGCGATCAGCAGATAGGGATGGCTCTCGAGGACCGGCGCGCCGGGCGGGCTTCCGGCGGTGTGTTCCTCGACGGACTCCTCGATTATCTCCTCGAGCACGCCGCCGATTTCCGCGGCGTCGTTGCGTGCGACCAGCCCCGCCACAATCTTGAAGAGGCAGGTGACGATCATCAGCGCGAGAATCGCCTCCGGCCAGAAATCCGGTCCCAGCGTGCCGGGCCGCTCGTGAAACTGAAAATTGGCGGCCAGGTAATACAGATAACTCGCCGCTGCGCCTGCGATGACGTAGGGAAGGGCTCTGATGAAGCGGGCGCCGCCAATCATTTGCGTTATTTCTTGGGCGCGTACTTCCTCATGGTCCCGAGCTCTCGATTCATGAAAGCCACCGCGCCGTCCGCGCCGATGAAGCTTTTTTCATCAGCGTACTGGTCCTTGAGCCACGCTTTGTAATCGTCGGTGGCTGCCACTTTGGCAAGCGCTTCGGACACCGCTTTCACGCGCTGCGCGGCGGTGCCGGCCTTCATCGCAATCGAGCGGAACTGGCTGATCGCGATCGGGTGGCCGAGCTCGTAGCTGGCCGCGACGTCGCCGAACGCCGGGAAGCGCGCTTCGGGGAAGATCAGGATCGGCCGCATCTGCTTGCCGTCGAGGAAGCTCTTCACGTCGCCCAGTTGCTCGTAGAGCAGATCGGCATGTCCGCCAAGTACCGAGCTGTAACGCTCGGCCGGCTTGGGAAAAGGCACGGCGGTTAACTGATAGCCCTTGCCCTTGAAGAAAATCACGTGCAGATCGTCGGCGCTGCCGAAACCGGTGATCGCGACTTTCAGCGGCCGCTTCCTGGCCTCGCGCTCGACATCGGCCCACGTCTTGAGCGGGCTCATTTCGGCAACGAAAAACGCGGAGGGCTGGCGGATCATCACTGCGGCGGGAACGAGGTCCCCGATTTTCCATTTGGTCGCGGGATCCATCAGAACGGCCAGCGTATCAGCGATGAATATCGAGACTGAATAACCGTCGGCCGCCGAGGTCAGCATCTTGTTGAGCCCGGTCTGACCGGTGGCGCCCGCGACGTTGATCACGGGCAGCGATACCTTCAGCTCCTTTTCCAGCGCCGGCGCGATTTTGCGCGCCAGCTGATCGGCGCCGCCGCCAGGACCCCACGGCACGATGAACTCGATCGGGCGCGATGGATATTTATCCTGCGCGAGCGCCGGCTGCAGCATTGAAAAAACCGCGGCGAGTCCGGCCAGCACCGGGATCCGCAGGGTGTAATGCTTTTTCATGGGCTACCTCCTATGGTGGTTATTGTGCGGCGCGTCCGTCACTTGCACGCGCGCTCGGTAATCGCCGGAACGGCAGCAGCGCAGACATCGCGCGCGGCCGACCCGGCGTACCCGGTCAAAGTATACGATAGCGGGCGCTGATGCAACCGCTGGCAGACTTATTGACGCTCGCGCAGCTTGCGGGAAGCGCGCGCGGCCTCGCCCCCGCGGGTGGGAATTCCGCTAAGCGTACGCGGCGCGCGCTGCAAGTTGCCGCCGGCGCGGGGACGACTCGCGAGACGGAAAATGCTACACTTCACGGCGCGAAAATCGCCGCGTCGGGAAGCGCTCAATGTACGAGAAAAAACACGTTAAGTTCGAGGGGCGGCTCGTCTTCGTCGGCTTCGGATCGATCGGGCAGGGCAGCCTGCCGCTGCTGCTGCGTCACATCGATATGCCGTGCGATCGCATCTGCATCATCACCGGCGACGAACGCGGAGCCGAGGAAGCCAAGCATTTCGGCATCAGCCACACGGTCAAGCCGCTGACGCGCGCGAACTATCGCACCGTCCTCAATCCGCTGCTCGGCAAGGGCGATTTTCTGCTCAATCTTTCGGTCGACGTATCGAGCGTCGCGCTGATCGAGTATTGTTACAAGAAGGGCGTGATGTACCTCGATACCTGCATTGAGCCGTGGGTCGGCGGTTACACGGATTCCGCCGTATCCGCCTCCCGCCGCTCCAACTACGGTCTGCGCGAGGAGGTGCTGGCGCTGCGCCGCAAGCATCCGGGCGGCGGGCCGACGGTGATCCCGACGCACGGCGCCAATCCGGGGCTGATTTCGCACTGGGTCAAGCAGGCGCTGGTCAATCTGGCGCGCGACATCAAGAACAGCGACGTTTTCCCGAAGTCCCGCGAGGAGTGGGCGCGTCTCGCAATGGAACTGGGCGTCAAGGTAATCCATTGCGCCGAGCGCGACACGCAGACGCCGAATCCCCCGAAGCGGCGCGGCGAGTTCGTCAACACCTGGTCGGTCGACGGCTTCGTCGGCGAAGGCACGCAGCCGTGCGAGCTCGGCTGGGGCACGCACGAAAAACATTTTCCGCGCGACGGCAAGCATCACGATTTCGGCTGCAAGGCCGCGATTTACCTGACGCGGCCGGGCGCGTCGGTGCGGGTGCGCTCGTGGACGCCGATGGAAGGGCATTACCACGGTTTTCTGATCACGCACGGCGAGGCGATTTCGATTTCGGATTTCTACACGGTGCGCGACAGGAAAAAAGTCGTGTATCGCCCGACCTGCCATTATGCGTATCACCCCTGCGACAACACGGTGCTTTCCGTCCACGAGTATGCCGGCAGGAACTGGTCGCTGCCCGAGAGCAAGCGCATATTGATGGACGAGATCTACGAAGGGATCGACGAGTTGGGCGCGCTGCTGATGGGGCACGCCAAGGGCGCCTACTGGTACGGCTCGCAGCTCTCGGTGCATGAAGCGCGCAAGCTCGCGCCGTTCAACAACGCGACCAGCCTGCAGGTTGCGGCGGGTGTCATGGGGGCCGTGATCTGGGCGATGGAGAATCCGCTGCGCGGCATATGCGACCCGGACGATCTTGATTTTCAGCGCGTGCTCAGAATCGCCAAACCGTATCTGGGCAAAGTCATCGGCGCCTACAGCGACTGGACCCCGCTCAAGGACCGCGGCACTTTGTTCCCGGAAGACATCGATAACTCCGACCCGTGGCAGTTCAAGAATTTCCGGGTGGTCTGAATATCCTCAACCGCTGTTCCTTAAACCCGCAGCGATGCCGTTGATCGTCAGGAGAATCGCCCGTTTGACCACCTCGTCGTTTTCCCCCGCGCGGAAGCGGCGCAACAGCGTTACCTGCAGATGGTTGAGGGGATCGACGTAGGGTGAGCGGTTGCGGAAGCTGCGCGCCAGCGTCGGATTGGCCTGCAGCAACTCCTGCTGGCCGGTAATGGCGAGCAGATGTTTGACGGTGAGCTGCCATTCCGCCTGTATCCGGCCGAAAATCGCCTCGCGCAGCCCGGCATCTCCGACCAGCTCGGCGTAACGCGAGGCGATGCCAAGATCACCCTTGGCCATCACCATGTCCATGTTGGAGAGGAGCGTCTGCAGAAACGGCCAGTTGCGGTACATCTCCTGTAACAGCTTGAGCCCCTTATCTCCTTCGCGTTCGATCAATGCCTGGATCGCCGCACCGAAACCATACCAGCCGGGCAGCATGATGCGCGACAGCGACCAGCTGAATACCCACGGTATCGCGCGCAGGTCCTCAATTTCCCCCGACTGCTTGCGTGACGCGGGCCTGCTTCCGATCTGCAGGTCGGCGATCTCGGCAATCGGCGTCGCCTCGCGGAAGAACCGCTGGAATCCCGGCGTTTCATAAACCAGGCTGCGATACGCGTGGAATGCGTCCAGACTGAGCCGTTCCATGACCTCGTGATACGTTGCGGCATTGCGCCCGAGGCGCTCGCGGTCAAGCAGTGTCGCTTCCAGCGTGGCGGCGATGAGCGTCTCGAGGTTGCGCCGGCCGATCTCCGGGTCGGAATACTTGCTCGCGATCACTTCGCCCTGTTCCGTGATGCGGATTTGCCCGTTTACGCTGCCGGGCGGCTGCGCCAGTATCGCCTGATAGCTCGGCCCGCCACCGCGCCCGAGTAGCCGAGCATCACCTCCTGCGCGTTGCCGCGGCTCGCAAGCAGCTTGCGGTAATAGGGTTGCCCGAACAGCGCGTCCATGATCGTGCCGCAGCCGCGCAGGTCGGCGATGGTTTCAAACAGCGGAATGATGTTGACGTCGAGCCGCGGTTCGGGGCCGGGAGCGAGCAGGCCTGTTTCCTTCAGCAGCAACGCGACTTCGAGCACGTCGCTTGCGCCGTCGGTCTTGGAAATGATGTAGTTCGGCAATGCCTGCGATCCGTAGCGCCGATGTATTGCCGCCGCCGCCGCGAGCATCCTGAGTTCCTGGTCGACTTCGGCGCTGTATTCCAGATACGGTGACTTGAGCGGCCGCGGGGTTGCGATTTCCCGGAGCAGCAGCTGAACCCGTTCGGTTTCCGGTAGTCCGGCATAGCCGCCATTGCCGTCACCGCGTGCAATGAGCTCGGCGACAACCTGTTGGTGCACGCCGCTGTGCTGCCGCATGTCGAGCGGACACAGATGAAAACCGAACACTTCTGCCGCGCGGCGCAGGTGGCGCGGGCGGCCGCGGGCGATGCGTTGTGCGCCGTTGCCCTGGAGAGAGTCGATGACGATGTCGATATCGCGGATGAATTCATTGCAATCGGCATACGGCTGCGCCGCACCCACCGCCCGGTGCTCGGGGGAATAGTGGTCGAGCCGCTGCGCGGTTGCGGCGAGCCGGCTGTAAATTCCGGTTAACGCGCGCCGGTACGGCTCGTCCTGGCGGTGCTCGGAACGGTCGGGTGAGGCCATGGCCAGCTGCTCGAGCTCCGCGCTCACGTGGACCAGGCGCTGCGCCATGCTGAGCTCGGCGCCGAGTTGATGCACTTCGGCGAGGTAGAAATCCAGCGCCAGCGTTGATTGCCGCTGCATGGCGTGCAGCATCACTTCGGGAGTCACGTGCGGATTGCCATCGCGGTCGCCGCCGATCCAGCTGCCGACGCGCAGTATGGCCGGCATGCGCAAGCCGCTCTTGCCAAGATGGCTGGCGGCCAGGTCTTCGATCTCCGCGTGCAGGCGCGGCACTTCGCGCAGAAAAGTGTAGTGATAATAGGCAAGTCCGTTTTCGATTTCATCGTTCAGGGTAAGGCGGGTTGCGCGCAGGATGCGCGTCTGCCACAACCTGAGGATGGCGCACCGCAACGCCTCCTCGTTGTCGCGTGCGTCGACGGGCGTCAGCAACGAGCGGCCGCGCTCCGCCAGCAGCCGCGCCACTTCCATCTGGCAATCGAGGATGCTTTTGCGCTGCACTTCGGTCGGGTGCGCGGTCAGCACCGGCGAGATCAGCGCGCGCGCAAAAAAAGCGCTCAGCCGGGTTTCCGCCACGCCGGCCTGCCGCAGGCGTTCCAGCGCGAGCGCGACGCTGCCTTCCTGCGGCGGAGAGCCGGCAAGCAGATGCGCGCGGCGGCGGCGGTTGTGGTGCAGGTCTTCGGCGATGTTGGCGAGCTGCGAGAAAAAACTGAACGCGCGCACCACCGAAATCGCCGTTTCATGATCGAGCCGGCTGAGAGTTGCTTCGAGGTCCTGTTTGGCGTCCGGATCGCGGTCGCGGTGAAAGCGGACCGCGGTGCGGCGGATGTTTTCGACCAGCTCGAACCGCTCGGGCCCCTCCTGCTCCTGGAGCGTGTCGCCGAGCAGGCGTCCCAGCAGCCGGATATCTTCGCGCAGCGGCCGATCCTTGTCGCCCGCGGCGTCCAGGCTTCCGGCCGGACCGAAAACCGGGTTCACTGTTCCTGCGCCTTTGCCTGGTGTTCTCCGGGTCCCCGGCGGCCGGACTTTTTTTACGTAGTCCATTTATCGCTGAGCAGCTTGCCGATCGGCTCCGAAATTTCGTAGACGCTTTGGATAGCGAACTCGGGCCCGAACGCGACGCCTTCGCGTTGCGCGCGCCGCTCGAGCTTGGCGGCGTGGATTTCGAGCACGTCCTGCGGAAACGGCATGTCGGCGGCATCGAGGATACGCAAGTAGCCGTCGGCGTCGCGCGCCGGCATCACGCGGCTTTTCACAAAGCGGTTCGGCGACCACGGGATGTCGAGCACGCCGGCGGCGAGCGCGCGGACGGTGCCGATCGCAACGTCGCCGTCGCCCATTTCGAGCACCTTGTCGACGATGGCGCGCACTTCGCGCCGGATCAGTTCTTTTTCGTCCTCGAATTCCCGCATGCCGTCGAGCCGGATGTTGCGCGCGAGATAGATCGCCATGCGCGTGGTGCGCAGGCCTTCGGCGTTGGCCTGCGGCGTCGGAATACCGAATGCTTCGTGCGTGCTCTTGGTGGTGACGCTCGCCGCGCCGCCGATTGCGGCAAGCGTTCCGCCGTAAGCGACGAGCGCGGCGCATTGCGCGGCGTCCTGCGGCCACGCGCCCATCCAGTGCAGCGAGGTGACCGGAGTGAAGGCGTCGTCGAAGCCGCGCTGCTTCAGATATTCCTGGCACAGTTCGCCGCACGCCCGGATGGCCGCTGCGTCCTGGATCAGGTGCAGCGTCTGGCCGAGCTCGAGCCCGTAGTTTCTTACGCCCTGTTCGGCGGCGAGCAGGCAGTCGAGCACGCAGACGATGATCGCGATCGACGGCGGAATGTTGGTGCCGGTCAAAAATCCCGGCTGGCGGCGGTGCAGCTCGACGCCGTGCTCGTGGTACATCGCGGCCAGCCGGTCGAGGTACTGGTAATTGCGGATGCCTTCCTCGACTGACATTTCCTTGATGTACGACGTCGTGTACGCGATGCCCGAGCCGAGATAACCCGAGTAGCCGCCGGCGAAGCCGATTTCGGCGGTGAGTTTCGGCATCGCGGTGCCGGTCAGCATGATCGCGGGCTTGTCGATCGCATCCACCAGTTGCGCCGCGCATGGCACGCCGTAATTGACGAGCGGATAGCCGTTCAGCATCGAGCGCCCGGCTTTTTCCGATTCCTCGATGCCTTTCTGCGCGAGGTCGAACTGTTCGTTGCGAGTGTAGCTATCGGTGGTGGTCGGGATGATATCGGCGAGCCCTTCGCGGTCGAGGACCTGCATCAATTGCCGGTGCAGCTCGAAGGTGCCGCAGCCGCCGCGCGGCTGCGTCAGGCAGCGCCGCTCGGCAACCGCGCGGCGCATCACCCATGCGAGCTGCTTGTGCGGCGGCATTGCCCGGTGGCGCTCGAGCGCCTGCGCGAAATCGACGGCGGCGCCGGTCGGCCAGCGCGCGAGATTGTCGCGCCGCATCTGCGCGAACACCTCGTCGGGAATACGCGCCTGGCTCAGCGGCAGGCGCATCGCGTCAGGCGACGAGGGTGCGTTCATTCGAGGCTTCCTTCAGATGCTTGAGGGCAAGTTCCAGCGCCGCTTCAGGCTCGACCGCGCCGAGCAGGCCACAAGCATAGAGCAGATAATCGCGATCGACCAGCAGGCGGGGCGCGCGCGGCCGCAGCGACTGCGGTGCTGTGGGGTCGGCGAGCGCCATGCGCAGCACCGCGCGCGGGTCGGGGCCGTGCGCGAGCGCGCCGCCCGTGCCGATCACGGTCTTGAGCGCCGACAAATCCTTGCCTTGCTGCACCGCCGCCGGCCCGTTCACGGTGTAAACGGTTTCGACGCTTCCGCAATGCCGCGCGACCGCAATCCTGACCGCGGCACGTGCGAGCGCCCGGTCGAGCACGAGCTCGTCCGCGTTACCCGGCAGGTGTTCGACCTCGCGCGCGTATCGCTCGGCCAGTGCCGAGATGTGCTGCGACGGCAGTCCGGCGTCGCGTGCGATCGTATCCAGTCCCGCCGCTTCGACGACGGTTGCCGCGTTGTGGCGCATGCCGAGATCGCCTTCGACGCTGCGCTTGACGCGCGGCTCGGGCAGTCCGCGCGGAATCACGCCGGGCGTCAGCGGCTCGCCGCTCGCGACGGAGTGCACGTCGGTGGTCGCGCCTCCCGGGTCGATGACCATCAATTCGCCGAGCCCGCCCGCGCTTGCGCAGCCGTCGGCAACCAGCCGCGCGCCTTCCATGACCGCGGCCGGCGTCGGCATCAGCACCTGGTCGAATTCCGCGCTCGCGCGATCGATTCCCTTCGCATGCACGATGCGGTCGATGAACACCCTGCGGATCGCGGCGCGCGCCGGTTCGATGTCGAGCACGTTGAATTCCGGCATCACGTTTTCAGTGACAATCAAGGTCGCTGCGGCGAGCAGCGATGCGGCTTCATCTGCGGCGGCGCGATTGCCGGCGTAGACGATGGGGCAGCCGATGCGGCTTGCGGCGAGCGCACGCGCGTTGTGCAGAATCACGTCAGAGTTTCCGCCATCGGTGCCGCCGGCAAGCAGCACGATGTCAGGCGCGAGCAGCGTGATTTTTTCGAGGTCGGCGGTGGTGAGGCGATAGGCGAAACTGCCGACGAGCCTCGCGCCCGCACCGAGCGCGGCCTGCCGCGCGGCTTCGGCGGTGAGCTCGCGCACCAGGCCGATGGTGATCATGCGCAGCCCGCCGACGGCGCTGCTCGACGCGAGACGGTACTTGAATCGGGGCAGCGCACCGAACCGGTGTTCGAGATCCGCGAGTGCTGCCTTCATCCCGATCGTAATGTCACTCGCAACCGTTGAGGGGCCCTGTCCCGAGCCGAGCACCACGCGGCGATCGAGATCGATCGCGCGCAGCTTGGTGTACGTGCTGCCGAAGTCTATGAGCAGCGCTGCGGTCATGATTTTTTTAAATCGCGCCCGAGCCATTCCAGCACGGTTTCGACCCGCGTGCCGGGCGCGGCGGCGCGGTCGAAGCCCATATCGAGAAAGATTTTTGGGTGTTTGCCGACGATCAGGTTGCCGCCGACATAAAGCAGCATACCCTCGAGCCCGGCCTCGATGCACAGATCGCGGAAACCGCGGCAGTCGAGCTCGCCCTGGCCGTACAGCGAAGACACCAGGATCGCCGCGGCGTCGGTTTCGATCGCGGCCTTGATAAATTCGCCCGCCGGCGTCAGTGCGCCGAGCGCAACCACCCGGTAGCCGGCTTTCTCCAGCGCCATGCTGAGGATGCGATTGCCGACGATATGCGTGTCGGAGCCAATGACGCCGGTGACGATCGTTTTTTGTCTCATACTGTTTAGCCGCCAAGCCGCCCTGCCACGTGTTCAACGGTAAATAGGGTCAGTGTAACTTTTTCTCAGCCGAACGGTTTGCCCTGCAGCACTACGCATGCGCTACGGAAAAGTTCACAACGGAAAAGTTACACTGACCCTATTTACCCTAATATAGCGTTTGATGAGCGCCTCCGCACAGCATCGTGATCTCGATTTGCCGTCGCCGTGGGTATGCCGTTTCGCGCCGCTGATTCGTGCCGGCGGCTTGGTACTTGACGTCGCCTGTGGCGCTGGGCGCCATACGCGATATCTGGCCGGGCTCGGGTATCGCGTCGAGGCGGTCGATCGCGATGCCGGGGCGTTAGGGGAGCTTGCCCACGTCGCCGGCGTAACGACGCGCCACGCCGACCTCGAGCATGGACCATGGCCGTATTCCGGTCATCAATTCGACGCGATAGTCGTCACCAATTATCTGCACCGGCCGCTCCTTCCGCGCCTGCTGGAGGCGCTGGCGAACGGTGGCGTGCTGATTTACGAGACCTTTGCGGCCGGCAACGAGCGTTACGGCCGCCCCGGCAATCCCGACTTCCTGCTCAAGCCCGGCGAGTTGCTCGATCTCACCCGCGGCCGGCTGCGGGTGGTCGCCTACGAGGATCTGCACGTCGAGGTTCCCAGGCCGGCCATGATCCAGCGCCTCTGCGCGATCAACCAGTCAGCCGGCACCTGGACGTAATATTTCGCCCTTTTCGCGGCGCGCGCCGGGTTGCGATTTGAACCCTCCGAGGCCGCGTGGGTCTCAAGGTTGTTCTTGGCGTCCGCTGAATGCGGTAAAATAGTATATTTGAACGCGCTGGCTTTAGTCAAAGCCCCAGGAAAAACCGGTAGATGGCAATGCTGAATGGCAGTCTGGTGGCGATTGTCACCCCGATGCACGATGACGGCAGTCTCGATCTCGACGCGTTTCGCAAGCTGATCGACTGGCACGTCCAGGAAGGTACCGACGGCATCGTCGTGGTCGGCACCACCGGCGAGTCGCCGACGGTCGATTTCGATGAGCATCATCTGTTGATCAGGACCGCGGTCGAGCACGCCAACCGCCGCATTTCGATCATCGCCGGCACCGGCGCTAATTCGACGCGCGAAGCGATCGAGCTCGCGGCCTACGCCAAGCAGGCCGGCGCCGACATGAGCCTGTCGGTCGTGCCGTATTACAACAAGCCGACCCAGGAGGGGCTTTATCGCCATTTCCGCGCGATTGCCGAGGCGGTCGGCATTCCGCAGATCGTCTACAACGTGCCGGGCCGCACCGTTGCCGATCTCGCCAACGACACGATGCTGCGGCTGGCGCAGATTCCGAATATCGCGGGCTTGAAGGATGCGACGGCAAATATCGAGCGCGCGACCGATCTGCTGCGTCAACTGCCGGCCGGCTTTGCGGTTTACAGCGGTGACGATGCGACCGGGCTCGCTTTGATGCTGCTCGGCGGCCGTGGCGTGATTTCGGTCACCGCGAACGTCGCGCCGCGCCTGATGCATGAGATGTGCGTTGCCGCGCTGAAGCCGGATGTCGCGCGTGCGCGCGAACTCAACAACAAACTGCTCGGTTTGCATCGCAACCTGTTTGTCGAGGCAAACCCGATCCCGGTCAAATGGGCGGTATCCCAGATGAAACTGATCAAGCCCGGAATCCGCCTGCCGTTGACGCCGCTCGCCGAAAGCTGCCATGAGCGCGTGCGCGCCGCGATGCGCGAGGCCGGTATCGATGTGTAGTGGAGAAAGACCAATGCTGTTAATGCGATTGAAAATGGGGGTTGCAGCCGCGGCGACGCTGCTTGCGGCATGCAGTGCACTGCCCAGTATTCAGGGCGACAAGATCGAGTACAAGTCGGCGGGCAGGCTGCCTCCGCTCGAGATTCCGCCCGATCTCACGCGTCCGACTGCGGACGACCGTTACGCTGTGCCCGATATCAACCCCAAAGGCGGGGCGACCTATTCGGTCTACAGTAAAGAACGCGGCGCTGTGCCCGATTCCTCCAAGGCGGCAGTATTGCCGTCGCAGGAGAACGCGCGCATCGAGCGTTCCGGCTCGCAGCGCTGGCTGGTGGTCAAGGGCGAGGCTGACGCGGTGTGGAATGTGGTCAAGGAGTTCTGGCAGGAAACCGGCTTTATCATCAATACCGAGAATACCGACGCCGGCGTGATGGAGACGGATTGGGCCGAGAACCGGGCCAAGATTCCGGAAGGCGGCATCCGCGGATTGCTCGGCAAGGTGATCGACAGCGTTTACTCCACTTCCGAACGCGACAAATTCCGCACGCGGCTCGAGCGCAGCACCGAACCCGGCATGACCGAGGTTTACATCAGCCACCGCGGCATGGAAGAAGTGTATGTGACCGCCGATCGCGACGAGACAAAATGGCAGCCCCGGCCGCCGGATCCCGACCTCGAAGCCGAAATGCTGCGCCGCCTGATGTCGCGGTTCGGCGTGCAGCAGGCGCGCGCCAAGAGCGAAGTGGCCGCTGCGCAGGCGCCGCTGCGCGCGACGCTGTTCAAAGGCAGGGATGGCGGCACGCTGTCGGTCAACGACCAGTTTGACCGCGCCTGGCGCCGGGTCGGACTTGCGCTCGATCGCGTCGGCTTCACCGTCGAGGACCGCGATCGTTCGAAAGGCCTGTATTTCGTGCGTTACGTGGATTCCGATGCCGACAACAGGACCGCGCAGCCGAAAGGTTTTCTGGCGAAGCTCAACCCATTCCGCAGCAAACCAAAACCCAGCGGCGAGCGGTTCAGCATCCAGGTCAGGGACGCCGACAGCGTGAGCCAGGTCAGCGTGCTCGACAAGGACGGCAAACAGGAAAAGTCCGAGACCGCGAACCGGATTTTATCGCTGCTCTACGATCAGCTTAAGTAGTCCGAGAGGCGAGAATTCGTTTCGCATCATTGGGCAGCGGCAGCGCGGGCAATGGCCTGCTGGTGGAAGTCGGCGGCACGCGCATTCTTGCCGACTGCGGATTTGCGCTCAACTCCGCGCTCGCGCGCCTGGCACGCCGCAATATCGATCCCGCATCGCTCAGCGCAATCCTGATTACGCACGAGCACGACGATCACATCGGCGGCGCGGCGCGCCTCGCGTGCAAATTCGGCGTGCCGGTGTGGCTGACGCATGGCACGCTGCAGGCGGCGGGCGAGCGGTTCGCGGGCGTTGCCGCGATCGAGGTTTTCGATTGCCACCAGCGTTTCGCGGTCGGCGCGATCGAAATCGAGCCCTACACCGTGCCGCACGATGCGCGCGAGCCGGCGCAGTTCGTGTTCAGCGACGGCGCCGCGCGCGTCGGCCTGCTGACCGACGCCGGCTCGCTGACCGCGCATATGCAGGCGGTGCTGAGCGGCCTTGACGCGCTGGTGCTCGAATGCAATCACGATCTCGACATGTTGTGGAATGGCGATTACCCGCAGCACCTCAAACAGCGTATTGCCGGTAAATTCGGCCATCTCGACAACGCGACGGCCGCGCAGCTGCTGGCGTCAGTCGACTGCGGCCGTCTCAAGCACCTGATCGCCGCGCACTTGAGCCAGCAGAACAACACGCCCGAGCTTGCGGGTGTGGCCTTGGCGCAGGCGCTAAATTGCGAGCAGCAGTGGATCGGCATCGCCACCCAGCACGACGGCTTCGACTGGCGCAGCGTCAGCTAGACGAAAAAAAAGCCGGCCCGCAGGCCGGCTTTACGGGTTGTCAGACCCTTACTTCTTCATTTCATCTTTCTTCGCGGCATCAGCAGGCGCGGCAGCCGGAGCAGGCGCCGGAGCTGCAGCAGGCGCCGGAGCCGGAGCCGGAGCCGCAGCAGGCGCCGGAGCCGGAGCCGGAGCCGCAGCAGGCGCCGGAGCGGGAGTGGCCTTGGGAGCAGGAGCGGGCGCGGGTTTCTCGCCGCAGGCGGTCAAGCCGACAGCCAGGAGAGCGGCAATCAGAAGCGAACGGTTCATTTTTTTTCCTTTAACAGAGGGTTAACACGGGATGCAGCGTGGCCAGTCCATGAGGCGGCCGGCACAACGTAAATTATATTGCATTTTGAGCGGGATTTCCAGCGTAACGGGCGTGCCACTACAAACCGATGGTGGTTGCGGCGAGCGCCGGCGCCGAAGCCTGCCAGATTTCCTCGTAGCGCTCGAGCAGCAGGCTGGTGGCGGCGATGTCCCCGACCGTGGCGACGCCGCGCCAGCGATCGTAATGGAAGCGTCGCACGAAGCGCGTATCGTCGGCGATCGCGAACGGATCGTAGACACCCCGCGCCTCGGGCAGCGTCTGACGGATGCTCACGCCCTGGCTGAACTGCCTGAGCAGCGTGATCAGCCGCGGACAGTCGCGGACGATATTGGCGGTGTCGTGCAAGACGAGGTAGACGCGGTTGGCGTGCCTGGCAAGCAGCAACTGCCGCAGCAATTCGCAGCGCTGCGGCGAATTGAAACCGCGCCCGATATTCCGGTCGAAGATGCGAATGGTATGTGCGGCGTTCGCGATCAGTTCGTCGAGCGCCTGCTCGTAGGCGGTTCGCCCTTCGAAGGGGCGCTCACCGGGCATGCGCTCGGGCGGAACGGGTTCCATGAAAATCGGTGAATGGTGACTGGTGATTGGTAACTGGTAAGAACGGCTAGCCGTAGCATGAACCGAATCACCAATCACCAATCACGAATCACGAATCACGAATCACCGAGGTCAATATATCCTGCCCGCTGCCGCCGGTAAAGAACTTCCCCGCGCGCCGGGGCAATCGACAGCCGCAGTACTTTGCTACAATGAGTTCATGTTCGTTTCGACGGATTGTGGAGTGGATATGTTGCAAGCGGGTCAGCCGGCCCCGGGCTTTGAACTGCCGGACGCCGACATGCAGGCCGTGAGTCTCGACGGGTTCAGAAACCGCAGCAATGTGGTGTTGTATTTTTATCCCAAGGACGACACGCCCAGTTGCACCATGCAGGCCATCGACTTCAGCGATATGCTGGACGAATTCACCGCTCTCGAGACCGTAGTACTCGGCATCAGCATGGATGATTGCCTGAGCCACGGCTCGTTCCGCGACAAACACGGCTTGGCGATGCAGCTGCTGGCGGATGTCGACGGCGAAGTTTGCGGCAGTTACGGCGTATTGCAGGAAAAAGAGCACGAGGGCAACAGGAAAATCGGCATCCAGCGTTCGACTTTCATCATTGACAGGCACGGCATGCTCAGACACGCGCTGTACGGCGTCAGCCCGCGCGGCCATGCGGCGGAAGTACTGGGCCTGATAAGGAAAATGAATAAATGCAAGTAGCGCAAGACACGGTGGTATCTCTGCATTACGAATTGCTCGATTCGCAGGGCGAGCTGATCGAGAAAACCGACGCGCCGATCGAATATCTGCACGGCGGCTACGACGGAATATTCGCGCTGGTCGAGCAGGCGCTGCAGGGAAAAAGCGTCGGCGAGACATGCGACGTCTACTTGCAGCCT
>JACPTJ010000225.1 GCA_016192835.1 Betaproteobacteria bacterium | reverse complement strand
CGGGTAACCGCCGTCTGCCTCGGCGACGACACCAGCCGCGAGGCGCTCAAAGGCGCTGTTGCCATGGGCGCCGATTCAACGATACTTTTAAACGACCCGGACTGGCTGCACGCCGACAGCGCAGGCGTTGGCCGGGCGCTCGCGGCGGCGATCCGCAAGCTCGGCAGTTTCGATCTGATCCTGTGCGGAAGACAGGCCTCGGATACGGACGGCGGGCAGGTACTGCACTGGATTGCAGAAGCGCTCGATCTGCCCGCGGTGTCGCCGGTTGCCAAAATAGAAGAGTCGGACGGTGGGAACCTGACCGTGCATCGTCTCATCGAGGACGGATATCAGCGGCTGCGCGTCGAACTGCCTGCATTGCTCGGAGTGTCGAGCGAAATCAACGAACCGCGTCATCCGTCGGTGCGCGGGACGATGGCGGCAGCGCGCGCGCTCATTCCCGGCTGGAAAGCTTCCGATCTGGGATTGCAACCCGTAGTCCCCAAAGTGGAATTGCGCGAGCTGCGGATACAACTGCGTACCTCGAAGGCGGAACTCATCGAGGGAAGCTCGGGCGCGGCGCAAGGCGCGGCACTGGCCGACAAATTGCACGATCTGGGATTGATCTGATGGCCGGCGTGCTGATTTTCGGCGACGTGGCGGGCGGCCAACTGGTTCCCGTTGCCATGGAAGCGGCTGCAGCCGGAGCGGGATTGGCGGAGGCCCTCGGCGAGCCGTTGCTGGGAGCGCTCATCGGCGCCGATCTGAATGCGGCGGCCGAACAGTTTCGCGGCGGATTCTCTGCGTTGTACCTGATCGAAGGCGTGCATTACCGGCCCTACACCGCAAAGGCTTATATGAATGCAGCGCAGGCGGCGATCGACGCATGCTCGCCGTCCGTAGTGTTGTTTCCGCATACGCTCGAGACCCGCGAATGGGTGCCGCGGTTGGCCGCACATCTCGATACCGGGTTGGTGATGGATTGCACGGTGCTTGCGGCTGAAGGCAGCGACCTCGTGGTGACGAAACCCGTCTACGGTGGCGGTGTGTTGGGGGAGTTTGTGGTGCGCGGCGCGCCGAGGATGGCAACCATCAGGAACGGGAGTTTTGGTTCTTCCGCGAATTCCGGTGCCCCTCACCCTGCCCCTCTTCCCTCATCCCCAGCCCTTCTCCCAAGGGGAGAAGGGAGCGTCGTGCTCCCCGCCGGAGCGGGGAGGTTCATGGGTGGGGGGCCTTCTGCGACAGCTGCTGGCAAGGTGGTGCGTTTGGACGTCGCGGCGCCAGGGCCTGGGCGCGTTACACTGCTGGACGAAGCGGCTGCTGCGGCGGGCGGCGGCCTGAGACTGAAGGACGCGAAAATCATCGTAGCGGGCGGACGTGGTCTCGGCGGGCCCGACAATTGGCATTTCGTCTCGGAAACGGCATCCGCGCTGGGAGCGGCCGTCGGTTGTTCCCGGCCGATCGCCGACTCCGGATGGGTGCCGTCATCGCATCAGGTGGGTTTGAGCGGGACCAGCGTTACGCCCGAGTTGTACATTGCTGTCGGCATCTCCGGCGCGGTCCAGCATCTGGCCGGCATCAGCAATGCCAGCACCGTGATCGCAATCAACGTCGATCCCGAGGCGGACATTTTCACGCGCGCCAACTACGGCGTGGTAGGCGATTACCGCGAAGTGCTGCCGGCTTTCATAGAGCGAGTCAGGCAATTGCGGTCGTAAACTGCGGACAAAGCGTGATGCCGTCCCGCGAAATTTTCTTCAACATCGATTTGACCGGGGTGATCGCGCTCTACGGGCTGATGATCGTTCCGCTCGGCGTTCTCGCTTACGGGCTCGCGCGGCGCGTGGGCCGCTGGAAGTTGGGGCAGCCCGAGAACCGCTTCGAGCGGATGGGTTACCGGATATGGACCGTCGCTTGCATGAGCCTGCTGCACGGCCGGATCGTGCGCGCTCGGAATCTGTATGGCGGCGTCATGCACGTAGCCATTTTTGCGGGTTTTGTCACGTTGCTGGCCGGCACGATCGTGGTCGCGATCGAGGCCGATATCGCGGTGCCCTGGCTCGGCGCAAGTTTTCTGCACGGCGATTTCTACCTGGTTTTCAAGCTCGCCATGAATATTGCAGGTCTGCTGTTGATCGCAGGTGTGGTCATGGCGTTCTTCCGGCGTCTGGTGCTGCGGCCGGCGACCCAGGAAAACAGCGGCGACGACATGCTGCTGCTGGGTTTTCTCGCGCTGCTCGCAGTGCAGGGCTTCGCGGTGCAGGGGCTGCGGCTTGCGCTGACAAAGGATCCCTGGGCCGCGTGGTCGTTTGTCTCGTATCCCATCGCGCTCGCACTGCAAGGCATGCCGCACGCAGTCCTTGCGCAACTGCACGAACTTAATTGGCACGCGCATTTCCTGACTGCTTTCATTTTTCTGGGTTACATTGCCTACAGCAAGATGATTCACCCCTTCACCGCGCTGGCAAACGTGCTGTTCCGGCGCCTGCGGCCGCGCGGTGAACTCGACCCCGTCGCGAATCTGGAACTGGCCGAAACCGTCGGCGCCTCGCGGCTCGAGCACTTCAGTTGGGCGCAATTGATGTCGGTCGACGCCTGCATGCACTGCGGGCGCTGTCTCGAGTACTGTCCGACATACAATACCGGAAAAGCGTTGCGCCCGCGGGATCTCGTGCTGCAGTTGGCCGGCCTGCAGGCGGATCGTGGCGGTATCTTTTCCGGTGTGCTGGGGGAGGGCGCCAACTCAGGACGTTTCCGCTGGGGCAAAGGCGCCGGGCGTGAGCTCGTCGGCGGGACCGTGTCGAAGGAGGAGATCTGGGACTGCACGACCTGCGGCGCCTGCATGGAACAGTGCCCGGTGTATATCGAGCATGTGCCTTTGATTGTCAGTTTGCGCCGCAATCTGGTGACCGAGCAGAATTCCTTTCCTGCCGAACTCGCACCCGTGTTCAGGAGCCTGGAACGGCTGGGCAATCCGTACCAGAATGTTCCGGGTGAACGCGCCGCGTGGACCGGCAGGCTGGATGAGCCTGTCGCCCTTATGTCCGAGGCGGCCGCAGCCGGCAAGACGGTGGACTACCTGTTCTTTGCCGGTTGCGCGGGTTCGTTCGTGCCGCGCAATCAGAAGGTGACCATCGCGCTCGCGCGCATCCTGCAGGCCGCCGGAATCAGTTTCGCGATCCTCGGCAAGGAGGAAACCTGTACTGGCGATCCCGCGCGCCGCATGGGACACGAATACCTGGCGCAGTCGCTGGCAATGAAAACGGTTGGGAAACTCAACTTCTACCACGTGAAGAAAATCATCACGGCGTGTCCGCACTGTTTCAATGCCATCCGCAATGAGTATCCACAACTGGGCGGCAACTATGAGGTCGTCCACCACAGTCAACTGATCGCCGAGCTTATCGCTGCGGGCCACCTGACGGTCGATGCGGCATCACCGCTCGTGCAGGGGAAAGTGGCCTATCATGATCCGTGTTATCTGGGACGCTACAACAACGTGTTCGATGCGCCGCGCGACGTGATCGGTGGTTTACCCGGTGCCGAACTTGCGGAGATGCCCCGTAACCGCAAGCAATCGTTCTGCTGCGGTGGGGGTGGCGGCAGGGCCATGATGAAGGAGAACAGCGGTACCCGGATCAATCAGGAGCGGGTCCGCGAAGCGCTGGACGCCGGCGCAGGGGTGGTAGCGACTGCCTGTCCGTTTTGCACCGGCATGCTCGAAGACGGTATTGCCGGCGCGAATGCCGGCGCGCGACTGCGCGTGCTCGATCTTGCGGAGCTGGTCGCCGGGTCATTGCAGACTCCGCCACCGCGTTCCTGAAAAATGCTCTAATATCAATGTTTCGCTGGCTTTGCACCGGCTTGTCGAGAGCAGGACCAAGTGCGTAGGATGGGTTGAGGCCGTCAAGGCCGATACCCATCGCGACGAATGCATGATGGGTATCGCTACGCTCAACCCATCCTACACTTGCTCCGCGCACCTCGTCGTCCTCAGCGTCCACTGCGTTAAGGAGTTGCTTAAGATAGCGTCATTGAATGCTGTAATATCAACTCTCCCGGGCGTTGCATCAATTTGTCGAGAGCAGTTTCCATGGACGTCTTGAAAAAGGGGGGCGAGAAATCATGCGGAAACCAGGACTGTGCCTATTTCGATTTTGGGTGGGAGTCGTTGCGTGCGCCAGCTTGCCGGTTATTGACTCATGGGCGCAAAGTTACCCCGTCAAGCCGATTCGCATCCTCGTGGGTTTCGTTCCGGGCGGCGCGGTCGATTTCACCGCACGCCTGGTCGGGCAGAAGTTGTCCGAGAGCTTGGGCCAGCCGGTGGTGGTCGAAAATCGTCCGGGTTCAGCGACTGCGATCGCGACGGAGCGCGCCGCCGCATCGCCTCCCGATGGCTACACGCTGCTGCTGATCCCGATCTCCACCGCAGTACAGTCGGCGCTGCGCACCAACCTGCCGTACGACCTCAAGCGCGATCTGGCGCCCGTGTCGCTGGTTTCGGTCGGGCCATTCGTGCTGGCGGTCCATCCGTCGTTGCCGGCGCGCACGGTCAAGGAGTTCATCGCGCTCGCCCGTGCGCAGCCGGGGAAACTCGATTACGGGTCTCCCGGTGTCGGCGGGGCGAACCATCTTGCGACCGAGCTATTCAAGTTGACGACCAAGGTGAACATCGTCCACGTGCCATACAAGGGTTCCGCGGAGGCCACCGTCGCGGCCGCAACCGGCGAAGCCCCGGTGACCTTTTCCAGTATTGCGGGAGCGCTGCCTCTGCTCACGGCCGGCAGGTTGAGGCCGCTTGCGGTCACCAGCGCGAAGCGCGTGTCGTCGCTGCCGTCGGTACCAACGCTCGACGAGTCCGGACTTCCCGGGTTCGATTACTCTGCGTGGTACGGCGTAAGCGTCCCGGCGGCCGTGCCGAAGGACATCATCATGCGGCTCAACGGGGAGATCGGCAAGATCCTCCAACTCAAAGACGTCAGGGAGGCGCTCAACAAGCAGGGCTTCGAGCCGCAAAGCGGCAGCCCGGAACAGTTCGGGGCGCTGATCAGCCGCGAGATCGAACAGACCGTAAAGCTGATCAAGCTGACCGGACTGAAAGTCGAGTAATGGCGCTCCCGGAGGGCTGGGTGTGCACGAACGGCGGTGATCGAATTCCCGGATAGTACGCGGTCCGGGATTACGACCGTAAACTGTTGACAATTGACGCTTCCCCGGCAAACATTGCGGGACGTGGGTCGATCTCAATCATTTTGGGCGTTCGCCCAACCAAGACAAAGGAACCAGCGATGAGCAGGAAGCGCTACGCGTATTCGTTCGAGCAGGGCGACGGCAAGAACAAGATGCTGCTCGGCGGGAAAGGCGCGAATCTGTGCGAGATGACTCGGATCGGCCTCAACGTTCCGCCTGGTTTCACGCTCACGACCGAGGCCTGCCTCGCTTACCTCGCTGAAAACCGGCTTCCCGACGGTCTGATGGAGGAGGTCCGTACCCACATTGCCGAGGTGGAGCGCAAGACCGGCAAGACTTTTGGCGGCACCACCAATCCGCTGCTGGTTTCGGTGCGCTCGGGCTCCGCGATGTCGATGCCCGGGATGATGGACACCATACTCAACCTCGGCCTCAACGACCGGACGCTCGCCGGGCTCGCCGCCGCGACAAAAAACGCGCGCTTCGCCTACGACGCGTGGCGGCGTTTCATTCAGCTCTTTGGCAAGATCGCGCTGGACGTTCCCGACGAGAAATTCGACCGCGCGATGACTGAGCTCAAGCGCAAGGTCGGCGCGGCGGAGGACGTGGATCTTTCCGCCGATCATCTCAAGCAGCTCGCGGCCACGTATCTCGCCATTGTGCGCGAGGCGACCGGCAAGCCGTTCCCGACGGATCCCGTCGAGCAACTGGAAATCGCGATCGGTGCGGTGTTCCGCTCGTGGATGGGCAAGCGCGCGGTCGACTACCGCCGCCAGTTCCGCATCACGCCGGACATGGCCAATGGCACGGCGGTGAACATTTTCGGCAACCTGGGCGATGATAGTGCCACCGGCGTCGGCTTTACGCGCAACCCCGGCACCGGTGAGAACCTGATCTACGGCGAATACCTCGTCAACGCGCAGGGCGAGGACGTGGTCGCCGGCATTCGCACGCCGAAGCCGATCGCCGATATGGCGCAGGAAATGCCCGAACTTTACCGCCAGCTCATCGAGCTGCGCGACAAGCTCGAAAGCCATTACCGCGAGGTGCAGGATTTCGAATTCACCATCGAGCGCGGCTGTCTTTACTGCCTGCAGACCCGCAACGGCAAAATGAACGCGCAGGGCATGGTGCGCACCTCGGTTGAAATGACGCATGAAGGCCTGATTACGCGGGAATACGCGCTGACGCGGATTCATCCCGCGGAGCTGGAACAACTGCTGGTGCCGGCGCTTGCACTGGGCCACGGTGTGACGCCGCTCGCGCAGGGTCTGCCGGCTTCCCCGGGGGCGGCATCCGGCCGCATCGTATTCGACGCCGATGCGGCAGAAATCAGAGGCGGCAAGGGCGAACGGGTGATCCTCGTGCGCGAGGAGACCAAGCCCGAGGACATTCATGGTTTTTTTGCCGCCGCCGGCATCCTCACCAGCCGCGGCGGCAAGACCTCCCACGCGGCGGTGGTGGCGCGCGGCATGGGCAAAGCCTGCGTATCGGGTTGTGAAGCGATCGTCATCGATGGGCGCGAACGCGTTGCCCGCGTGGGCGGAACCCTGCTGCACGAAGGCGACACCATCACCATCGACGGCAGCACGGGACACGTGTTCGCCGGCGAAATTCCCACCGTCGAGCCCGAGTTCACCGCCGAGCTGGAAATGCTGCTGGAATGGGCCGACGAGACCGCGCGGCTCAAAGTGATGGCCAATGCGGACACGCCGCGCGATGCGGCGAGCGCGCGGCGCTTCGGCGCCCACGGCATCGGCCTGTGCCGCACCGAGCGCATGTTCAACGACGTCGATCGCCTGCCGATCGTGCAGGACATGATCCTCGCCGAGACGCGCGCCGAGCGCCAGGCTGCGCTCGACCGGCTGCTGCCGATCCAGCGCGAGGATTTTCACGGCATTTTTCGCGCCATGAACGGCCTGCCGGTGACGGTGCGCCTGCTCGATCCGCCGATCCATGAGTTCATGCCGACGGCGGAGCAGCTCGAATACGAACTCTCGAACCTGCATCACCTGCACCGCGCCGTCATCAACATGGAAGAGCTGCACGACACGCTGCAGAGGGTCGGTCCGGACATCGCCAAATCCAGCGTGCAGCATTTCGAAAAACTGTCGGAAACGTTGCTCCAGTTTCGCGACGCCGGGCGCGAGAAGGCGCAGGTCGCGCGCAAGGAAGCGATGCTGAAGAAGGTGCGCCAGCTGCACGAGGTCAATCCTATGCTCGGCCACCGCGGCGTGCGTCTCGGGATCACCTATCCCGAGATTTATGCGATGCAGATCCGCGCGATACTCGAAGCAGCGGCCGAATGCATCAAGGAAGGCGTGGACGTGCACCCGGAGATCATGGTGCCGCAGGTTGCCACGCCCCAGGAGCTGCGCGAAGTGAAGAAAATTTTCGACGAGATTGCCCCGCGGGTCGAGGCCGACTTCGGCGTCAAGGTGCCGTACAAGTTCGGCTGCATGATGGAAGTGGTGCGCGCGTGCCTGCGCGCCGAGCCGATGGCCAGTGTCGCCGAGTTTTTTTCGTTCGGCACCAACGACCTGACGCAGGCGACTTTCTCGTTCAGCCGCGAGGACGCCGAGAACAAGTTCCTCGCGTTCTATCTCGAGCGCGGCATCATCCGCGACAACCCGTTCGAGATCCTCGACGTGAAAGGCGTCGGGCGCCTGATGGAAATCGCCATGCACTGGGGGCGCAAAGAGCGGCCCGACCTCAAGGTGGGGATCTGTGGCGAGCACGGCGGGCAGCCCGAAGCGATCCGCTTCTGCCATCACATCGGGCTCGATTACGTGTCCTGCTCGGGCCCGCGCGTGCCGATCGCGCGCCTTGCCGCGGCTCGCGCGAAGCTGCTCGAGGCCGAATATGGCGACGAAATCTATGCGTGATTTAGCTAAGGTAGGATGGGTGGAGCGCAGCGATACCCATCAAAGGGGGATGCAATTTTGCCGGGCTTTTGATGGGTATCGTTCCTGACGTCCTCAACCCATCCTACGGAGGTTCATATGGCCAGCTTTCTCAAACGGCGTATCGCGCGCGAGGTTTCCGATGCGCTCGACGCGAAGGTGCGCCGGACGGTCGAAGCAATTCTGGAGGATGTCGGCAAGCGCGGGGATGCGGCCGTGCGTGAGTTGTCGCAGAAATTCGACCAGTGGTCGCCGCCGAGCTTCCGGCTGTCCAGGGCGGAACTCGATGCGATCGTGGCGCAGGTTTCTCCGGGCACCATCGCCGACATCGAATTCGCGCAGGCCCAGATCCGCAATTTCGCCGAACACCAGCGCGCGGCGTTGCAGGACATCGAAGTCGAGACCCTGCCCGGGGTGAAGCTTGGCCACAAGAACATTCCCGTCGACAGCGTCGGGTGCTACGTGCCGGGCGGCCGTTATCCGATGGTCGCCTCGGCGCACATGAGCATCGTGACGGCGCGCACCGCCGGCGTGCGCCGCGTGATTGCGTGCACGCCGCCGAACCAGGGGGTCCCGCACGCGGAAACCATCGCCGCGATGGTGCTGGGAGGCGCCGATGAGATCTATGTGCTCGGCGGCGTGCAGGCGGTGGCGGCAATGGGCCTCGGCACGGAAACCATTGCGCCCGTCGACATGCTGGTCGGACCGGGGAACGCCTACGTTGCCGAGGCCAAGCGCCAGCTCTTCGGCCGCGTCGGCATCGATCTTCTCGCCGGCCCGACCGAGATTCTGGTGATTGCGGACGAGTCCGCGGACGTGGAAATGATCGCGACCGATCTGCTGGGGCAGGCCGAGCACGGTCCGACGAGCCCCGCGATCTGCGTCACCACTTCAAAGGCGATTGCAGCCGCGCTGCCGGCGGAAATCGAGCGCCAGCTCAAGGTGCTGCCGACCGCGGACGTCGCGGGTGTTGCCTGGCGCGACTACGGCGAAATCATCGTGGTGGACACGCGCGAGGAAGCGGTCGTCGAGGCCGATCGCATTGCGGCCGAGCACGTCGAGGTCCTCACGCGAGAACCGCGCTATTTTCTCGAGCACATGAAGAACTACGGCGCACTGTTCCTCGGGCCGCAGACCAACGTGTCTTACGGCGACAAGGTGATCGGCACCAATCACACGCTGCCGACGCTGGGTGCTGCGCGCTACACCGGCGGCCTTTGGGTGGGCAAGTTCCTGAAGACCTGCACCTACCAGGAGATCACGGCCGAGGCGAGCGTTGCCATCGGCGATTATTGTTCGCGGCTGTGCGCGATCGAGCGTTTCTGGGGCCACAAGGAGCAGGCCGACCTGCGCCTGCGCCGCTACGGCGGCCGCAACATCGGCATCGGCGCGAAGCCCGGGGCGAGGGGTTGAACATCGCGGCAAAATTCCGGCTCGACGGCCGCGTCGCGCTCGTCACGGGAGCCGGCCGCGGCATCGGCCGCAGCGCCGCGGTGGCCCTGGCCCAGGCGGGTGCAGAGGTATGGCTGCTGGCGCGCACTGGCAGCGAAATCGAGCAGGCGGCGGCGGAAATCCGCGTCGCGGGCGGAAGCGCGCGGGCTGTCGCGTGCGACGTGACCGATTCCGCCGCGGTAAACCGCGTCGTGTCAGCCGTTCCCGTGCTCGACGTGCTCGTGAACAACGCAGGAATGAACATCCCTGAGCCTTTCGTCGCGGTGAGCGAAGCGAATCTCGACCGCGTGCTCGATCTCAACGTCAGGGCGATGTTCCTCGTCGCGCAGGCAGCGGTCAGGAAAATGCTCGCAGCGCCCGACCGCAAAACGCGCGGCGGCGCGGTCATCAATATCACTTCGCAGATGGGCCATGTCGGCGCGCCGACGCGGACGGTTTATTGCCTGACGAAACACGCGGTCGAAGGCTTCACGAAAGCGCTCGCGGTGGAGCTTGCAGCGCACAATATCCGGGTGATCTCGATCGCCCCCACGTTCCTCGATACGCCGATGACGAAGCCGATGTTCGCGCGCCCGGAATTCGCAAAATGGGTGCTGGATCGAATTCCCATGGGGCGCCTGGGCCAGCTCGATGAAGTGGCCGCGGCCGTGGTCTTTGTCCCATCCGATGCCGCTTCGCTGATGACGGGAACCAGTCTGGTTATCGACGGCGGGTGGACCGCGCAATAAGCAGGGTGAGCGTGGAATGGCACTTATTTGAGCCAAGCATCGCAACCCGGCAGGATTCGATGTCGTTGATTCAGGCGGTAGGGTGCGCTTGCGCACCAACGTGATGGCATGGTGCGCAAGCGCACCCTACGTGACTGGAGAACTCAGCGTGAAGTTGCCGGGCGCCGGAAGGGTGCTGCCAGCGGTTCGCCG
>JACPTJ010000224.1 GCA_016192835.1 Betaproteobacteria bacterium | reverse complement strand
GTCAGCCAGTTCGGCAGCCTCGATATTCTGATCAACAACGCGTCGAGTTTCTTTGCGACCGCGATTGGCGACATTAACGAGCAAGCGTGGGAGGACCTGATCGGCACCAACCTCAAGGCGCCGCTGTTCCTGTCGCAGGCGGCGGCGGGCGAGTTGCGCAAACGCCACGGCTGCATCGTCAACATCGTCGACATCCACGCCGAGTTTCCGATGAAGAATTACGTCGTCTATTCCGTCGCCAAGGGAGGCCTGTTGGCGCTGACGCGCTCGCTCGCCCGCGAACTCGGTCCGGAGGTGCGCGTCAATGGTGTTGCGCCCGGAACCATCCTGTGGCCCGAGGACAACAACTGGTCGGATGAGATTTCACGGCAGCGCGTGATCAACCAGACCGCGCTCAAGCGCATTGGAGACCCCGACGACATCGCCAAGGCCGTCGAGTTCTTGGTGACGGCGGCGCCGTATGTGACCGGGCAGGTGATCGCGGTCGACGGCGGCAGGAGCATCACGCTGTGAACGCACCCCATCCCTCATCCCCGACCCTTCTCCCCGAGGGGGAAGGGAGCAATCCGCTTCCCACCCTCAATCCAAAGCAACTCTACGAAGCAAACAAGCTCGCCAAGCGGCTGCGCCGCCAGGTTGGCGCGGCGATTGCCGACTACGACATGATCCGCGGCGGGGACCGCGTGATGGTATGCGTGTCGGGAGGAAAAGACAGCTACGGTCTGCTCGATGTTCTGCTGCGGCTGCGGGACAAGGCGCCGGTCGCCTTCGAGATCGTCGCGGTCAATCTCGATCAGCGCCATCCCGGCTATCCCGAGCACGTGCTGCCCGGGTATCTGGCGGCGCTCGGCATTCCGTACCGGATCGTCGTGCAGGACACCTACAGTGTCGTGAAGCGCGTGATTCCCGAAGGCAAGACCCTGTGCTCGTTGTGTTCGCGGCTGCGCAGAGGCGTGCTGTATCGCGTCGCGAAGGAGCTCGGCGCAACCCGGATCGCGCTCGGCCATCACCGCGGCGACATCCTGGAGACCTTCTTTCTGAATCTGTTTTTCGGCGGCAAGCTCAAAGCGATGCCTCCCAAACTCGTTTCCGACGACGGGGCGCACGTCGTAATCCGGCCGCTCGCCTATGTGAAGGAGGAGGATCTTGCCGATTACGCCGAGGTCAGGCGGTTTCCGATCATCCCGTGCGACCTGTGCGGGTCGCAGCCGACGCTGCAAAGAAAGCAGATCAAAGAGTTGCTGCGCGCATGGGAAAAGCAGTTTCCGGGACGCTCCGAAACGATTTTTCGCAGCCTGCAGAACGTGAGTTCCTCGCATCTGCTTGACCGTGCTCTGGCTGACTTCGCGGCCATAACTGCGCCCGGGGTTGCTGTCGAAGATGGCGACAAAGCCTTTGATCCTGAATAGGAATTAACAACTTCTCAATCAAGAGTATGCGCTCACATCAGATAATGATTATGGCTTTATAAAGATATTATATTGTCAAAATAATTTTGCCATGATAACTTGCGGGCATGAGTACAGCCATGAATTGTGCTGACCGCCTGGTTGCCATGTTCGGGTCCCAGGCCGAAGTCGCCCGCCGCTTTCGCCTCGATCGCGCCGTCGTCAACAACTGGGTGAAATCCGGCTACGTGCCGGCGCGCTGGGCGATGGAAGTCGAAAACGCCACGCAGGGCCAGATCGCCGCAGTCGAAGTCCTCAACGAAGCCACCGCCAGAAAACCGCTCCGGATGAAGTCGCGTCCGGACGGGGAGAGTTTGTTCGGATCGCCACTCACAGGGAATGACACCATGAATAGTTTCGCGCCAGCCAAACGCATCAGTTCGTTCCATCCGCCGCAACGCACGCTGATGGGCCCCGGCCCAACCGAAATCCACCCGCGCGTGCTGACCACCATGAGCCAGCCCGCGATCGGCTACCTCGACCCCATTTTCGTCGAGATGATGGAAGAGCTGAAAACGCTGCTGCGCTACGTCTACCAGACCAAGAACCCGCTCACGTTCCCCGTGTCGGGCCCGGGCTCCGTCGGCATGGAGTTCTGCTTCGTCAACCTGGTGCGGCCCGGCGACAAGGTCATCGTGTGCCGCAACGGCGTGTTCGGCGGCCGCATGATCGAGAACGTCGAGCGCTGCGGCGGCATTCCGATCGTCGTCGAGGACGAATGGGGCTCGCCGATCGATCCCCACAAGGTGGAAGACGCGTTCCGCAGGAATCCCGGGGCGCGCATACTCGCTTTCGTCCACGCCGAAACCTCGACCGGTTGCCAGTCGGACGCCAAGACGCTGGTCGAGATCGCGCACAAGCACGATGCGCTTACGATAGTCGACGCAGTGACTTCGCTCGGTGGCACGCCGGTGCTGGTCGACGAATGGGGAATCGACGCCGTTTACTCGGCGAGCCAGAAATGCCTGTCGTGCACGCCTGGCCTGTCACCGGTGTCGTTTTCGGAGCGCGTCGTCGCGGACGTCAAGTCGCGCAAGGACAAGATACACAGCTGGTTCATGGACATGAACCTGCTGCTCGGCTACTGGGGCGCCACCACGCGCACCTACCACCATACCGCGCCCACCAACTCGCTGTTCGCGCTGCACGAGGCGCTGCTGTTGATCCGGGAGGAAGGGCTCGAGAACTGCTGGGCGCGTCATCACCGCCATCACCTTGCGCTCAAGGCGGGTCTCGAGGCGATGGGGCTCAAGTTCCTGGTGAAGGAGCAGTACCAGCTTCCGCAGATGAACGCGGTGCACTGCCCCGCCGCTCGCCGGCAAGATCTGGCGCTTTGGCCTCATGGGCTACTCGTGCCGCCCCGACAACGTGATGCTGTGCCTGTCCGCGCTCGGTTCGGTGCTGTCCGACATGGGATTGCCGGTCCACGTCGGCGACGCCGAAGCCGCGGCGCACGGCGCTTATGCGGCGATGCACGCGAAGGCCGCGCAGGCCAAGAAAAAGACCGTGGCTAAAGCCGCCTGATTTTTACAGCCCCAGCCTTTGCCAAATAGTAGTGGTCAGGCCGGCTTGGTTCAGCGTATAGAAGTGCAGTCCCGGCGCGCCGGCGCGCAGCAGGTTGTCGCATAGCTCGGTCACCACGTCGAGGCCGAAGGCGCGGATCGAAGCCGTGTCGTCGCCATAGCCTTCGAGCTTTTTCCTGATCCAGCGCGGAATTTCGGCGCCGCATGCATCTGAAAAGCGCGCGAGCTGCGAAAAGCGGCCGATCGGCATGATGCCGGGGACGATCGGGATGTCGAGACCCATCGCTTCGCACGCGTCAACGAAATGGTAGTACGCGTCGGCGTTGTAGAAATACTGGGTGATCGCCGCATCGGCGCCGGCCTCGATCTTGCGCTTGAAAGCGAGCAGGTCGTCCTGCGCGCTTTTTGCCTGCGGATGGTACTCGGGATACGCCGCGACTTCGATCAGGAATGTATCGTTGAACTCCTTGCGTATGAACTCAACGAGTTCGTTCGCGTAACGGAACTCGCCGCTCGCGGCAATCCCGGACGGCAGGTCGCCGCGCAACGCCACCAGATGCTTGATGCCGTGGTCCTGGTAGCGCTGCAACCACTCGCGTATGCTGTCCCTGGTCGATGCGATGCACGAGATGTGCGGCGCAGCGGCGTGACCCATGCCGCGGATGTCGAGCACGGTGCCGAGCGTGCGGTCGCGCGTCGAGCCGCCGGCGCCGAAGGTGACGGAAAAGAACTTCGGGTTAAGCTGCGCCAGTTGCCGGGTGGTGGCGCGCAGTTTCTCCTGGCCTTCCGGCGTATTGGGCGGGAAGAACTCGAAGCTGAAGGTGCGCGGGAATTTCCGTTGCGACTCCATGCTTCCGCCTCACCGCTAGTAGCGGTAATACTCCGGTTTGTACGGCCCGTCGATCGGCACGCTCAGGTAATCGCACTGGGTCTCGGTCAAGGTCGTGAGTTCGACGCCGAGCTTCTTCAGGTGCAGCCGCGCGACCTTCTCGTCGAGGTGCTTGGGCAGCACGTAAACCTTGTTCTCGTATTGGCCGCCTTTGGTGTAGAGCTCGAGTTGCGCGAGCGTCTGGTTGGTGAACGAATTCGACATCACGAACGACGGGTGTCCCGTGCCGCAGCCGAGGTTCACGAGGCGTCCTTCGGCGAGCACGATCAGGCGCTTGCCGTCGGGGAAGATCACGTGGTCGACCTGCGGCTTGATGTTTTCCCAGGTGTATTGCTTGAGGCTTGCGATATCGATTTCGGAATCGAAGTGGCCGATATTGCATACGATCGCGTTGTTTTTCATGCGCTTCATGTGGTCGTGGGTGATCACGCTCAGGTTGCCGGTCGCGGTGACGAAGATATCCGCCTTGTCGGCCGCGTAATCCATGGTCACCACGCGGAAACCTTCCATCGCCGCCTGCAGCGCGCAGATCGGGTCGATTTCGGTCACCCACACCTGCGCCGACAGCGCGCGCAGCGCCTCGGCGCTGCCTTTGCCGACATCGCCGTAGCCGCACACCAGCGCAACCTTGCCGGCGATCATCACGTCGGTCGCGCGCTTGATCGCATCGACCAGCGATTCGCGGCAGCCGTAGAGGTTGTCAAACTTCGACTTGGTCACCGAGTCGTTGACGTTGATCGCAGGAAACGGCAGCCGGCCTTCCTTTTCCATCTGATAGAGGCGGTGCACGCCGGTGGTGGTCTCTTCGGTCACGCCCTTGATATTGGCTTGGACTTTCGAATAGAAGCCGGGCTTTTCCTTGAGGCGCTTGGCAATCGCGGCGAACAGCACGCGTTCTTCCGCGTTGGTCGCTGCGGGCAGAGCTTTGGGGTCTTTTTCGCATTTCGCACCGAGCGTAACCAGGAGCGTCGCGTCGCCGCCGTCGTCGAGGATCATGTTGGGCGTGCCGCCGTCAGACCATTCCAGAATCCTGTGGGTATATTCCCAGTAGTCCTCGAGGGATTCGCCTTTATAGGCGAACACCGGGATGCCGCGCGCAGCGATCGCGGCGGCGGCGTGGTCCTGAGTCGAGAAGATGTTGCACGACGCCCAGCGGATATCGGCGCCGAGTTCGGCCAGCGTTTCGATCAGCACCGCGGTCTGGATCGTCATGTGCAGCGAGCCGGCGATGCGCGCGCCGCGCAAGGGCTGCTTGCCCCTGAATTCCTCGCGCACCGCCATCAGGCCGGGCATTTCGGTCTCGGCGATGGCGATTTCCTTGCGGCCGAAACCGGCCAGCTTGATATCGGCGACCTTGTAGTCGGTGAATTTTGCTTGAGTTGCGGCGTTCATCACGCCCTCCTTTCCTGATAGCAGAAAAAAGTTCGTGAGCGCCGTTGCAAGTGTGGACACCCCGAGCCTGGCGATCGCGCGTGAGGGCGACCGTTGCAACGCTCCTCGGGGAGGGGGCGAATTGTAGCGCAAATGCCGCCGGTTTGTCTTGCTGCCAGACATTTATATGGGCACAACTACGGACGGTTTAATATAACTCTATGTATTTGATAAACAGGTAATTTAAATGTTCGTATGAACATGGTTGGACAGTTTTAAGGACACTTAATATGAATAACTACGGACTGGAAGCTTGGTTGATCGGTTCGCAGGCGTGGTCTCTGGCGACTAAGTAATGCTCTTGAGTATCAGAGATGTACTTATTGACCGTTTTAACTCGATCAAATATTTGACATTAGATTTATTATAAGCGATCATATTACATATTATTGATCGATTAAAAACGATCACAATGGACTCGAACAAACTGCGTCTTGAACAAATGGATGCCATCCTTGGCGATCTTAAGGTGCGGGCACTGCCTCCGGCTCCCGCAGGCGGCTGGCTGCGCGCGATCCGTCAGGCATTGGGCATGACAACGCGACAACTGGCGGCGCGTGTGGGGGTGCAGCTTTCGACGTTACTCGCAGCTGAACGCAATGAGGCCGCCGGCACCATCGGTCTTAACCAGTTGCGACGCGTTGCCGCCGCGCTCGATTGCGAGGTGCGCTACGTCGTGGTGCCCCGCGAGCCGCTCAAAAAGCGCCTGGAAAAAAGGGCGGAGGAGATCGCGCGCCGGCGTACGGGTGACGTTGCGCATTCGATGGCACTGGAAGCGCAGGCGACGAGCGAGCAATTTCGCGACACTCAGGTCGCGCAAATCAAGGAAGAACTGCTGCGCGGACGTTGGTCGAAGCTGTGGGAGCCTGGGCGTTGATCGGCGACGCGCACGCGCCGAGTGCAACCCCGATCGACCCGGACGAAAAGGCAGCGCTGATCCCGCAGCATCTGGTTGATCAAAGTCAGCTCAATGAGTGGGAAGAAGCCAATATCCAGAAGGCGGTGAGTTGGCTCGAAGGGCCCGGCCGGCGGCGCGACGTGCTCACGGAAGATTTCGTGCGGGTGCTGCATCGCCGGATGTTCGACAAAACATGGCGCTGGGCGGGCACATTTCGAAGCACGGGCAAGAACATCGGCGTCGATGCCGCGCAAATCCCTGTCGCGCTGCGCAACCTGCTCGACGACATGCGTTACTGGCTCGAGCATGGAACCCATCCGCTGGATGAAAGCGCGGTGCGCTTTCATCACCGGCTGGTGGCCATACATCCATTTGTCAACGGCAACGGCCGCCACGCAAGACTGATGACCGATGTACTGTTGCAACGGAATGGCGCCCGGCCTTTCACTTGGGGTAGCGCCAATTTGCTGACGCAGGGCGCGGCGCGGGACCACTATCTCGCGGCACTGCACGCCGCGGATACCGGGGATTACGCTTTGCTGCTGGCTTTTGTGCGGAGCTGACAGTTAGCCGTTATTTCGCGTCGGCCTTAAGCGCCGCCGCTTTGTCCGTGGCTTCCCAGGTGAATTCCGGCTCGTCGCGGCCGAAGTGGCCGTAGGCCGCGGTCTTGAGATAGATCGGGCGCAGCAGGTCGAGCGCGTGGATGATGCCTTTCGGCCGCAGGTCGAAATGCTTTTCGACCAGTTTCGCGATTTTGTCGTCGGCGATTTTACCGGTTCCGAAGGTGTCGACCAGCACGCTCACCGGGCGTGCGACGCCGATCGCGTACGCGACCTGCACTTCGCATTTCCGGGCGAGGCCCGCGGCGACGATGTTCTTCGCAACGTGGCGTGCCGCGTACGCTGCCGAACGGTCGACTTTCGATGGATCTTTGCCCGAGAACGCGCCGCCGCCGTGGCGCGAATAGCCGCCGTAGGTGTCGACGATGATCTTGCGTCCGGTCAGGCCGGTGTCGCCCATCGGGCCGCCGATCACGAAGCGCCCGGTCGGGTTGATCAGGTACTTGGTGTCGGCCCGCAGCATCTGCTTGGGGAACACCGGTTTGACGATTTCCTCGATCACCGCTTCCTCGATTTGCTCGTGAGTGACGTCCGGATGGTGCTGAGTGGAGATCACGACGGTCTCGACCTGGGTCGGCTTGTCTTCGACGTAGCGCACGGTGACTTGCGACTTGGCGTCGGGCCTGAGCCACGGCAGCCTGCCGTCCTTGCGCAGCTCGGCGTGGCGCTCCATCAGGCGGTGCGAGTAGTAAATCGGCACCGGCATCAGTTGCGGCGTTTCGTCGCAAGCAAAGCCGTACATCAGGCCCTGGTCGCCCGCGCCCTGCTCGAGGTCGAGGCCCGTGCCTTCGTCGACGCCCTGCGCGATGTCGGGCGATTGCTTGTCGAACGCGGTGAGCACCGCGCAGGTGCGGTAGTCGAAACCGATTTCAGAGCTGTCGTAACCGATGCGCTTCACCACGTCGCGCGCGATTACGCCGTATTCGACGCTGGCGCGGGTGGTGATCTGGCCCGCCATCACCACCAGGCCGGTTGCGACCAGCGTCTCGGCGGCTACACGGCCGTGCTTGTCCTGGGCTAAGATAGCGTCGAGAACGGCGTCTGAAATCTGGTCTGCGATCTTGTCGGGATGGCCTTCGGACACCGATTCAGAAGTAAAAAGAAAATCGCTCATGGTGGTTTGCCCTGCAAAAGTAACAAAGCGGCGTACTATATCAAATCGCGCGCGTATCCTGAAGCCCAATTCACAATGGAAACGGTGAGCCAGGTGACCGAAAAGTGATGGTGCGGCTCGGCCTGGGGCTGATCTGGGTGCTGCATTTCCTGCCACTCGGGGTGCTGTCGCGCATCGGCGCCGCACTCGGCATGGTGCTGTATGCGCTGGCGCGCGCGCGGCGCCACGTGGTGCTCACCAATCTCAGGCTGTGCTTTCCCGAGTTGTCCGATGGCGCGCGCCGCGACCTCGCGCGGCGCCATTTCCGCGCTTTCGGGCGCAACCTGCTCGAACACGGCATCTTATGGTGGGGGTCGAAAGATGAGATCCAGCGGCTGGTGCGGGTCGAAGGTCTTGAGCACTGGCAGGCAGTTGGCGTCAAACCGGTGATCTGGCTCGCACCACATTTCGTCGGCCTCGACATGGGTGGCGTGCGGTTGACCTCGGAATACCGCTTGGTTTCGGTCTACAGCCATCAGAAAGATCCCCTGTTGGACGCGGTTTTGTATCATGGACGCACTCGTTTCGAGCCCTCCGAGCTGTATTCGCGCCAGCAGGGCATCCGCCCGGTGGTGAGAGCCCTGCGCAAAGGCCTGCCATTCTACTATTTGCCCGACATGGATTTCGGCGCGCGTGATTCGATTTTCGTGCCTTTTTTTGGCGTGCCGGCGGCGACCATTACCGGTTTGTCGCGCATCGCGCAGCTGGCGGGCGCGGTGATCGTGCCGTGCGTTACGCGCCAGCTGCCAGGCGGCGCCGGCTATGTCGTGCGACTATACCCGGCATGGGTTGATTTTCCGGGCGGCGACCTCGAGGCCGACGCGCGGCGCATGAACGCATTTATCGAGGAGCGCGTGCGCGAGGCGCCGGAACAGTATTACTGGCTGCACAAGCGGTTCAAAACGCGGCCGGCAGGAGAGCGAAATCCTTATGAGTGAGGCGAGAAGCGGGGCATCCGTCAAGCGGGTTGCACGGGAGGACGCGGCGGCGATCTCGGCATTGGCGAGGGAGATCTGGTACGCGCACTACGCCGCCATCATCAGCAGGGCGCAGATAGAATACATGCTCGCGCAACGCTACGATCCGGAGATTATCCGCGCCGAGCTCGCGAGCGGCGATGCGTGGTGGGACAAACTGCTCGTCAACGGCATGTTGACGGGATTCTCTTCCTGCTTTTTGACCGCAACCCCGGGCGAGATGAAGCTCGACAAGCTCTACGTGCATCACGGCCAGCAGCGCAAGGGCTATGGAGGCATGCTGCTCGACCGGGTGCTGGGAATTGCGCGGGCGCATGGTTGCACCACGCTCATGCTGGCGGTCAACAAGCACAACCACACTGCAATCGCGGCCTACCGGAAATACGGCTTTCGCATTGCCGGGTCGGTGGTGAAAGATATCGGCGGCGGTTTCGTGATGGACGATTACATCATGGTCAGGGATGTGTGAAAATGCGCCTGACAACTGGAACTATGAAAAAGGCGGCAATATGACACCTGACGCGGTTGCGAACTATCTCAAGCAGCATCCCGAGTTTTTCGAGCAATATGCCGATTTGCTGTCGACGATCTTCATTTCGCATCCGCACGGCGGCCGCGCGATTTCGATCAGCGAGCGGCAGATTTTGACGCTGCGCGAAAAGGCGCGGCAGCTTGAAGGCAAACTGCGCGAGATGATCGAGTACGGCGAGGAAAACGACGCAATTAGCGAGAAGCTCCATCGCCTGACGCTGGCGCTGGTCGCGGCGCGCGACGCCGACGCTGCGATCGAGGCCTTGTATTTCAACCTGCGCGAGGATTTCGCGGTCCCGCACACGGTGTTGCGGCTGTGGCCGCAGGGCGCGCACCCGCGGTTGCCCGAGTTCGACGCCGTCAGCACTGCGGCGCGCGAGTTCGCAGCAAGCCTGTCCAATCCCTATTGCGGCACGCACGCAATGGTCGATACGGCGGAATGGTTCGGCGAAGAAGCGGCCCGGCTGCGCTCGTTTGCCTACGTCGCGCTCAAAAGCAGCCAGGCATTCGGGCTGCTGGCGATGGCGAGCGAAGACGCCCGGCGGTTCTATCCCGAGATGGGCACGCTTTACCTGAAACGGCTGGGCGAACTCGGTTCGGCGGCATTGGCACGCTATCTGACATGATGCTTCAGGTACCGGTGAGGCGTGAGGCGGGGCTGCGCCGTGAGGGGTGAGGCGTGAGGCGTGAGGCGGCAAAACCAAAAACTCCTGCTCCGGCAAATGCGGCGGCCGAAAAGCTGCTCAAGGATTTCCTTGGCCACCTCGCCAATGAACGGCGCCTGAGCAAGCACACCGTTCTGAACTACGAGCGCGACATCATCGCGCTGCTCGCGCTCGCCGCCGACATCCCGCTCGCCAAGCTGCAAACCCATCATATACGCCGCTTCGTCTCGCAATCGCACGCGCGCGGGCTCGATGGCAGGAGCCTGGCGCGCATGCTGTCGGCATGGCGCGGATTTTACCGGTATCTCGCGCGCGATCACGGCTATACCCACAATCCGTGCATCGGGCTGCGCGCGCCGAAGTCGAAGAAAATTCTGCCGCAGGTGCTGTCGCCCGACGAGGCGGGGCGGCTGATGGATATTCCGGGCGGGGACGCGCTCGCGGCGCGCGACAAGGCGATCTTCGAGCTGTTTTATTCATCGGGCCTGCGCCTGTCGGAGTTGACCAGCCTCGCCCCGGCCGACATCAACTTCAGCGATGCGACGGTGCGCGTGACGGGCAAAGGCAGCAAGACGCGCGTGATACCGGTCGGCGGCCACGCGTTGCGCGCCGTGCAGACGTGGCTCGAGGCGCGCGCGCCTCTGGTCAAAGCCGGCGGCGAGGCGTTGTTTGTCAACCGCAACGGCACGCGGCTTACGCCGCGGGGCGTCCAGTACCGCGTCAAGCGGTGGGCACTGCAGCTCGGGCTGAACAGCAACGTGCACCCCCACGTGCTGCGCCACTCGTTCGCATCCCACGTGCTGCAGTCGAGCGGAGATCTGCGCGCGGTGCAGGAAATGCTGGGGCATGCCAGCATTTCGACGACGCAGATATATACGCATCTCGATTTTCAGTACCTGGCGAAGGTTTACGACGCCGCGCATCCCAGGGCGAAAAAAAAGAGTTAGCCGCCAAGACGCCAAGACCGCCAAGAAGAACGAAAGACAATGGAACCGCCGATGAACGCCGATAAACGCAGATACAAGCAAAAAGAAACAGCGTAATATAAGCGCACCTTTCGGTGCGTCTAATTGATTTTATCGGCGTCCATCTGCGTTCATCGGCGGTTTCATGCATAAGCTTGTCCTCAAACCCGGCCGCGAGAAATCGCTCAAGCGCCGCCATCCGTGGGTGTTTTCGGGCGCGGTTGCGAAAGTCACCGGCAAGCCCGAGAGCGGGGAAACGATAGAGATACACGCGAGTACCGGCGAGTTCCTTGCCGTCGCCGCCTACAGCCCCCAGTCCCAGATCGTTGCGCGCGTGTGGGATTGGGTGAAACGTGAAATCGACGCCGATTTTTTTCGTGGCCGCATCGAACGCGCACTGGCGCTGCGCGCGCATTTGCTGCCAACGAGTGACGCGGCACGGCTCGTGCATGCCGAGTCGGACGGCCTGCCGGGCATGGTGGCCGACCGCTACGGCGGGATCGTCGTGCTGCAATTGTCGAGCGCCGGCGCGGTGCGCTGGCGCGATGCGCTTGCTGATGCGCTCGAGACTGTGGTGCGGCCGAAAACAATTTTCGAGCGCTCGGACGCGGATGTGCTGGCGCTGGAAGGAATTGAACCGAGGATCGGAATGTTGCGCGGCACGGCGCCGCCGGCGCAGGTCACCGTCGATGAAGCGGGCGCGACGTTCGAAGTCGACGTCCCGCACGGCCACAAGACCGGCTTTTATCTCGACCAGCGCGGCAACCGGCTGCGGCTGCGCGAGCTTGCCGCGAAGCGCGAGGTACTCGATTGCTTCGCCTATACCGGCGGCTTTACGGTGAACGCGCTCATCGGTGGTGCGGCGACCGTGACCGCGATCGACAGCTCGGGTCCGGCGCTCGGGTTGCTTGCACGCAACGTGGCGCTCAACCAGTTGCCGCAGGCCGAATGCATCGAAGGCGACGTGTTCCAGGTGCTGCGCAAGATGCGCGACCAGGCGCGCAGCTTCGATCTCATCGTGCTCGATCCGCCGAAATTCGCGCCGACCGCGGCGCACGCCGACAGGGCGGCGCGTGCCTACAAGGATATCAACCTGCTCGCGTTCAAGCTGTTGCGCCCCGGCGGATTGTTGTTCACGTTTTCGTGCTCGGGAGGCGTGTCGCGCGATCTGTTCCAGAAGATCGTCGCAGGCAGCGCGCTCGACGCGGGTGTCGACGCGCAGATCGTCGAGCAGCTGAGCGCCGGGGCCGATCATCCGGTCGCGCTCAATTTTCCGGAAGGCGAGTATCTGAAAGGGCTCGTCTGCCGCGTTGCGGCAGACTCGCGGTGAAGGAGTGAAAGCGTGAAAGGGTGAAACCCCTCACCCCAGCCCTCCCCGGGTACGGGGAGAGGGAGCGCCCGTTCACCCGTTTACTCGTTCACTTTTTCACTTCGCGGGCGGCACCGGATCGACGCCTCCGGGATGCCATGGGTGGCAGCGCAGCAGGCGCCGGAGCGCGAGCCACGTCCCGCGCAGCGCGCCGTGGGTGTCGATCTGCCCGCCGAAAAACGGGCTGAAACACAGCTGGTAGCACTTAATTAAAACCAACAGGACTTGCTTCATGACGCAATCGCTGGCGGTCAGCGCGGCAAGGCGGGTCTGAGGAGTATATAGCACTCGCTAACCACCAATAGCGGCAGTTATTGCCACCGGTCCTGTGTTGTGCTCTAACTGACTTTTCCTCGGGGTGTGGCGCAAGGCTCGGCTTCGATATAAAGTGCGGCGGAGTAATCGCCCGCTGATTCCCGCATGCACTCACATTCCAACGACCACGACCACCACCGGCACGGGCAACTACCGGGCGCCGGCCGCGCTTTCGCGATCGGCATTGCGCTCAACATCGCGTTTGTGCTGGTGGAGTGGACGTGCGGCGTGCTGGCGAATTCGCTTTCGCTGGTGGCCGACGCAACCCATAATTTCAGCGACGTACTGGGCCTCGCGCTCGCGTGGGGGGCAATGATGCTCGCGCGCAGGCCACCTTCAATGCGGTTCACCTACGGGCTGCGCGGCTCAACGGTGCTTGCAGCGTTAGCCAACGCCATGTTGTTGCTGGTTGCTACCGGCGGTATCGCGTGGGAGGCCATTCTGCGCTTCCAGAACCACGGCGCGGTCGACGCGCCGGTCGTGATCTGGGTGGCAGCTCTGGGGGTTGCGATCAACGCCGGTACAGCCATGCTTTTCATGGCTGGGCGCAAGACCGATCTCAACATCCGCGGCGCCTACCTGCACATGGCAGCTGACGCGGGTGTCTCGCTCGGGGTGGTCGTCGCAGGCATCGGGATGGCATACACCGGATGGACGTGGCTGGACCCCGTCGCAAGCCTATTGATTGTCATGGTAATTTGCATCAGCACGTGGCGGCTGTTGCGCGACTCCGTGAAGCTGGCTCTGCACGCAGCACCCGAGAACGTGGACCCGCAGGAGGTGCGCCGCTACCTGGCGGGATTGCCCGGCGTCGCGGAGGTGCACGACCTGCATATCTGGGCGATGAGCACCACGGAGACCGCATTGACCGTGCATCTGGTCATGCCGGCAGGCCATCCCGGAGACGAGTTTTTCAGCCACGTCGTCCGCCACGTCGAGGAGCGTTTCCATATCGGGCACGCGACGGTACAGATCGAAACCGGCACGTCCGCCAACCCGTGCATACTCGCACCCGATCACGTGGTGTGATGCGCTCCGGGCGGCCAGGATCCGGGGTTGAACGGCGCCGCGATGGCCCCATCTATCTACCAGTATAATTATCGGTTAAAGCGGACCCGGTGTGCCGCTTTAACTCGTCGCGTTGGAGCGGACACATGGTGCCGCTCAACGCGACTTGACTCAACGATTGGGCCTACGCATGGAGCAATTTCACGGCACCACCATTATTTCGGCGCGGCGCGGCAAGCGCGTCGCGCTCGGCGGCGACGGCCAGGTCACGCTCGGCAACGTCGTGCTCAAAGCCACTGCGCGCAAGGTGCGGCGTTTGTATGAAGACAGGATACTCGCCGGTTTCGCCGGCGGCACGGCGGACGCGTTCACGCTGTTCGAGCGCTTCGAGGCCAAGCTCGAGAAGCACCAGGGCAACCTGCTGCGCTCGGCGGTCGAGCTCGCCAAGGACTGGCGCACCGACCGCATCCTGCGCCGGCTCGAAGCGATGCTGGTGGTGTGCGAC
>JACPTJ010000223.1 GCA_016192835.1 Betaproteobacteria bacterium | reverse complement strand
CGATGTGGTGGCGAGCGCCTGGCGCAGCGCGCGCTCGACGTAAACGCGCACGAGTTGCTGCTTGTAAGCCGCGGACCCGTGCTGATCGCCAATGACGGCGGCCTCGTCCGCCGCCGCCTCGCCCGCCCGTCGCAACAGCGCGTCATCGATGCTTGCGCCGCGCAATACCGTCTCCGCCGCAAGCAGCCGGGTCGGCTTGTCCGTCGCCGCGCTGATCACGATCTTCGCATCGTGTATGACCGCTCCGTCGGTGTCCACGGCAACGGCGACGCCGAGCGCCGGCCAGTCGTCGGCCGCGCGCGTCGTGCATTTGAAATACGCGGCGCGCCTGCGTCCCTGCGGCGGCACGATCAGTTCAGTGATGAGCTCGGTGGGCTTGAGCACCGTTTCATAATAGCCCACGCCGAGATCTGCGACGGCAATCGAGCGCTCGCCCGCCGCACCGACGACCGTAATGCGGGCGCCGAGCGCGACCAGTACAGGCGGCAAATCCGTGTGCGGATCGGCATGCGCGAGGTGGCCGCCGATGGTAGCGACGTTGCGCACGCGCACGTTCGAAAGCGTCTTCAGCGTCTGTGCGATCACCGGCGCCGCGTCGCGGACCGCGCGCGAGCGCTCGACGACCGAAAGCGGCGCAAGCGCGCCGATGCGCAGACTGCCGTCCGCATCAATCTCAATTCGCGAATACCCGCTCTCGAGCCCGCGCAGGCTGACCAGCCGCCGCGGGCGGAAGAAGCCGGACTTCATCATCAGCATCACAGCCGTGCCTCCGGCGATGGCACGCACCGACGAATCTTCGGGATCGAGCAACCCGATCGCCTCGCGCAGCGAGCGCGGCTCTGCCAATTCGAACGGCGTCATCGACTCACCTTTCCCCTCACCCTAGCCCTCTCCCCGCAAGCGGGGCGAGGGAACACTTCTTCTGCGGCTCTCCCCGCAAGCGGGGCGAGGGAACACTCCTTCTCCCGCTCGGGCGGGAGAGGTGCGCCGGAGCGTGGACTTCTGCGGCTCTCCCCGCAAGCGGGGCGAGGGAACACTCCTTCTCCCGCTCGGGCGGGAGAGGTGCGCCGGAGCGTGGAGCAGGGACCCGTTTACGGGATGCGACCGTGAAGGCGCACAATAGCACGCGGATCTCCGGCGCTTTGCATCCCGCTGCGGGGTCCGGTGCAACGCGGAGCAGGGGCCCCGCTTGCGGGGATGCGACCGTGGAACCGGACATGAGCGCGTCGCTACCGTCCCTATGCGCGTCTTCGCGGTCAGATCCCCAAAGGGGCCCCTCTTCCGTGCTACGACGCGCACATACATCGGCAAGCCGATGGAACCTGTTCCGCCCTTCGCGGGCGCGGGGTGAGGGTGGGCATCTGCCAATGCAGTTATTCATGGGTGAACTGCGCCCCGCTTCCGTCTTCATAATCTTCCTGGAAAAATGTCGCGCCATTTCTGCTCCAGCTCGCGCAGGTACGCGGGGTCGGCCTGCGCCACTTTGGGAAAATCGTCGAACCATTCGTAAGGGCGGCAGGCATCGATGATGGCGCGCGAATTGAACGGCGGCTGACCGGGGCGCAGCATCGGCTCGGCCTTGCTCGCCCACGCGCGGCGGATGAAATCAATGCTGGCGGCGGGATCGGTGCGAGTACAGATCGCCCACAGCACCTCCTCGAGGTTCGTGACGTCGATATCGTCGTCTACCACCACGGTGTATTTGCCCATGTAGGCCGCCTCGCGGCACTGGGAAGCGATGAAGCCCGCCTGGCGCGCGTGGCCCGCGTAACGCTGCTTGATCGCGACGATCACCAACATCCGGCCGCCACCGCATTCGGGTGCGTAAACGCCCTTGACCTCCGGAATGCCCGCCGCAACGAGAGCGTCGAAAATCATCGCCGATTTCATGATCGTGCGCATGTACGAGTAATCGTGCGGCGGCTTCCCGGGTGGCGCGCCGAGCATGATTGGATTATTGCGGTAGAGCACGCGCTCGACCTTGAGAAACGGCTCCTGGGTCACCTGGTCCACCAGATAGCCTGTCCACTCGCCAAACGGGCCTTCGCCGGTCTTGTCCCCCTGCCGAATCCAGCCTTCGAGTACGATCTCGGCGTCGGCGATGATCGGAAGTCCGGTGACGGTGCTCTTCACGACCTTGACGGGCGCGCCGCGGATCGCCTCCGCGTAATTAAGCTCGCTGATGCCGCTGGGCACTTCGACGCCGCCGAGCACCATGAAGAGCGGTTCCATGCCGATGTGTATCGCGACCGGGGCGCGCCCTTCGCGCTCCATCCATTTCTGGTTGTGCATATGGCCGTGCTTGCCCTGGATGATGGCGAGCGCGACGTGATTCCTGTCCACGAGCATCGAGCGGTAAGCGCCCAGGTTCACCCATCCTTCCGCAGGATCGACCGTGGCCACGGCAACGCCGGTGCCGATGTAGCGGCCGCCGTCCAGCGCGTGCCACAGCGGCGTTGGAAACCTGAGCAGATCGACCGCGTCGCCTTCCATCACGTTCTCGAACACGGGCCCGCTTTCGACGGTGACCGGATCGAAGTTTCCCGACGCCTGTTCCCATCGTTTGGGCTGGCCGCGGAGTGCTGCGACCAGCGATCGATCGGTGTGGTCCGTCCCCATCCGCAGCGTGAGGCCGAACCGGCGCGCACTGTTGGTCGACGACGTGAGCACGCGGTAGCCGGCGGGGTGGCCCTTGATCTGATCGAACAACAGGGCTGGACCGCGCCGCTTGTAGCCGATCTCCGAAAGACCGCCGATCTCAAGGTTCCAGTCGGCGCCGTTGGGACGCGCCAATTCGCCGATGGCGTCGACCTGGGCCAGCCACTCGCGCAGGTCGTCATATTGGTTCGTCATGGAATCCCCATATTATTCCGGCTTGATTCCCGCGTCCTTGATTACCTTGCTCCACTTGCCGAGATCGGCGCGGATCACAGCTGCGAATTCCTCCGGCGTGCTGCCGACCGTTTCGGCACCGTCGCTGCTGAAGCGCTCCCGGATTGCGGGGTCCTGCACCGCGCGCACGATACCGGCATGAAGCCTGGCGATGATGTCACGCGGCGTGTGCGCCGGCGCCAGGACGCCAAACCACTGCACGACCTCGTAGCCTGGCACGCCGGCTTCGGCGATGGTCGGAATGTCGGGAGCAACGCTTGCGCGTTTGGCGCCGGTCACGCCAATTGCGCGCAATCTGCCGTTCTTGACGTGGGGCAAAGCAATCAGCATGTTGGCCATCGACAGGGACACGTGACCCGCCATCAGGTCGATCAAGGCCGGGCCCTGCCCTTTGTACGGGACATGGACCATTTTGAGGCCGGTCATGGAAAGGAACAACTCCATTGCCAAGTGCGGATTGCTGCCGACGCTGCCCGCGGCGAAATTGATCTGCCCAGGCCGCGTCCTGGCGAACGCGACCAGTTCCTTCACCGCTCGAGCCGGCAGCGAGGGGTGCGAAACCATGAGGTTGGACAACACCACCACCTGCGAAACCGGCGCGAAGTCCTTCACGGCATCGTACGGGACTTTCGTCTGGATATAGGGAGCGATGGCGAGCGAACTGATGCCCATCAGCAGCGTGTAGCCGTCGGGCGCCGCGCGCGCGACCAGCTCCACGCCGATCATCGTACTTGCCCCCGGGCGGTTATCGACCACGATTTGCTGGCCGAGATACTCCGCGAGCTTGGGCGCGATCATGCGCGCCGAGATGTCGGTGCCGCCGCCCGGCGACGTGGGCACAATGAGCCGTACTGGTCGCGACGGGTAACCCTGCGCGTGAGCAACGGCGGATGCAGCCAGGAGCAGCGCAACGCAGCCGTCGACAGCCAACCATCCAACCAACGCGCGTGCCTTCACGGTTTCTCTCTCCTCACCTGTCGCTCATTGCCCGAATGCCGGCACGGCGTCGCGGATGGCGGTAGTGTGCCTGATGTTGATTCCGGAATCCTTTGACCTGGATCAAATGTATTGTCCCAGATTTGGCGTTAGTTTGGCGGACCACTCAGCCGATCGAGTGTAACATTTGACCCGTGGGACGAATCATCCTGTCCAGGAGGAACCTCCGTGAAGCTATTTGAAAACCTCGCTTGCCACACCGCACTGGTACTGGCTGCCGCGTTCGCATCCGCATCCGCCTGGCCGCAGGAGTATCCGAATCGTCCGATCCGTATGATCGTGCCGTTTTCGGCCGGCGGGGCGACCGATTTGCTGTCGCGGGAACTCGGCCACGCGCTGACCGAGCGCTGGCGCCAGCAGGTGGTCATCGATAACCGTCCGGGTGCAGGCGGCATCATCGGCCTCGATCTCGGCGCCAAAGCGACGCCCGACGGCTATACGCTGGTGATGTGCTCCTCGAGCACGCTCGCTGTCGGTCCTGCGCTGGGCACCAAGCTGCCTTACCATCCGATCAAGAATTTCACGCCGATCGCCGAAGCCGCCATTATTCCGATCGTGCTCGTCGTGCATCCGACGGTTGCGGCGCGCTCGCTGCGTGAACTGATCCAGCTTGCGAAAGCGAAACCGGGCCAGTTAGCCTACGGCTCCAACGGGGTCGGCACGACCACGCACATCGCCGGCGAAGTCTTCAAGCGCGTCGCCGGAATCGACCTCGTCCACGTTCCCTACAAGGGCGGGGGTGCTGCCATCTCGGATGCGATCGGAGGCCAGATTCCGCTATTGTTCGGCGCGGTCTCGACACCGCTGCCGCACATCAGGGCGGGCAAGCTGCGCGCGCTCGGCGTGACCAACCTCAAGCGTCTGCGCGAACTGCCGGACGTGCCGACATTTGCCGAGGTGCTGCCGGGATTCGAAGTCGTGCAATGGTTCGGCGTCTGCGGTCCCGCAGGGATGCCGCGCGCAATCGTGAACAAGCTGAGCAGCGAGCTGGTCCGTATCGTCGACTCGTTTGCCACCAACGAACGCGTCCTGCGCGCGGGCCTCGAGCCCGTCAGCCTGGGGCAGGAAGCCTACGCGGCCTACGTGAAGTCCGAGTTCGAGAAGTGGAGCCGGCTTCTCAAGGAGATGGGGATACAGGGCGACGCGCCCTGACGCCGTCGGCGGCCTTGATTTCGATGCGCACGTTGGTCGCCTTGACGTTCGACAGCGTGAGCGCGCCGATCTTCACGCTGCCGCTCGCGTTGAGACTTTTGAGCGCCGCCAGATCGGGCGGCTCCTTGGAATCCCGCTGCGGCAGATAGCGGTCGGCGTCGAGCCGATCGATGTCGACGTCGAACGCGTAGAACGGCGGCGTGAATTTCGTAAGCGCAACACTGCCTTTGATAGCGCTGTCGTCAATTTTGGCCGCAAACGCCAGGCTGCCAGTCTGCCGGGCAAGATCGGCATGCGCCGACGCATTGAAAGCCGCATCGAGCGGGTTTTTCAGCAGCGTGGGATGAGTGACGTTGACGGTCGCAACGAGCTTCGGCAGCTCGAGCTTCTGTTGCTCGATGCTTCCCGCGAGCGGACCCGTCAACCTGGCCTTGATGCTCGCGCCGTCCTGCTGCGCATCGATGCTCGCGGTCAACGCGCCGGCCTTGAGCGCTTTGGCGTTGCCGTCGATGCCGGGAATTTCAAACTTCGCAACAAGCTTGCCCTTGGCTGTGCGCAACGTTGCGTCAAGCACCAGCGTTTCGCCGCTCACGTTGTCGCCGGTTACGGTGAGCCTGGGGGCATCGAATTTGACATCGAGATTGCCGCTTTCCAATTTTCCGGTCAAGGCGATCGCCAGCCTGGAAATCAGGAATTCCCTGCTTGGGAGTCTGGCATCGACGTCACCCTTTGCCGTTGCGACCAGGTTGCTGATGCCTGCCGCCAGCCCCGTGACGCCGAAATCGATCCCCGCGAGCGTACAGCGCTGCTGGTCAAGATCGAACGCGGCAGTGGCTTTGAGCGCGGTTTCCAGATTCATCACCGGCTGGTCGCTTTTAACCATGAACGCGAGGTCGATCTTGACCGGCACGCCGCTCGCGATGCGCCCGGTCCTGAGATTGAGTTTCGACAGCGCGTAGACCGCCCCCGCCGCCTCGTCGGTATAGGTGAGCGCGGCGTTTTCGATCGTGACGTAAGGAAAAGGGGCCAGGCTCGATTTTTCATAATTCGAGCCTGGCCCCTTTTCCTTTGTCAGGTCGTCGATATTGGTCGTGCCATCCTTGAAACGCACGAGGTGAGCGCGCAGGTTCTTGATTTCGACCGTCTCGACCACGACCTGTTTCGACAGCAGTGGCAGGAGCTTCAGCGCGACCCGAACATCGTCGACTGCCGCGAATTCCCTCTCGCTCCCGCGCTCCGAGAGCGACACCCTGCCGAGCGTCGCAGCGATACGCGGAAAAAACGCGAGCTTGATGTCACCATCGAGCCTGAGATTGCGCTCGGTGCGGTCCTTGACTGCCCGCACGATCTGCGGCTTGTACTCGTTCGGATCGAACGTCGCGGCAATATAGGCTGCCGCTGCGGCAAGTATCAGAACGATGCCGGCGAGCAGCCACAGCACGGATTTGACGATTGCCTTCATGTCGCGTGATTGTAACTCGCCGCTGCGCTAAACTAACCGCGGTCAGTCCAGGGAAGGCTAGAGGAGAACATATGCGCCTGCGCGCCGATGCATCGCTCCAACCCGACGTCATCGTAATCGGCGGCGGGGGATCGGGGCTGGCGGCTGCCATCGAGGCGGCGTCCGTCGGACGCCGCGTGCTGTTGCTGGAAAAGGCCCCGCGGCTGGGCGGCACGACGGCATGGTCCGTCGGATCGATCTCGGCTACCTTGTCGCCCCAGCAGATTGCTTGCGGCATCATGGATACGCCCCACGATCACTTCGAGGACATGCCGAAATTCGCCGCGCATCTCAAAGGGACCGACAATGATGACCTCCGTCGCATCCTGACCAGCGAAGTCCCGACGACATTGCGGTGGTTGATGGCCCTCGGCGTCGAGTTTTTCGGTCCCATGCCAGAGCCTCCCCATCGCCGGCCGCGTATGCACAATGTCGTACCCAACTCGAGAGCGTACATCGCGATCTGCGCGCGACGGGCGCGGCGCCTCGGCGTCGACATTCGCGTTGACGTGCGCGCCACGGGCTTCATCGTCGAAGGCGGCCGCGTGCGCGGAGTGCGCGCGAGCCTCAAGAGCGGCGAGTCGGTCGAGTACCGCGCGAGCGGAGCAGTCGTTCTCGCGAGTGGCGACTACAGCGCCAGCCCGGAGCTGAAACGCGAATTCATCTCACCGGCCGCCGCCACGATTGAACCGGTCAACGTGTACAGCACCGGCGACGGGCACCGCATGGCAACCGACGTCGGTGCCACCGTGATCAACGGCCACCTCGCGCACATCGGCGTGCGCTTCATTCCCCCGCCCCGCAGCAGCATCGCGGAGTCGCTCCCGGCTTTCCGCCCATTGGCCCGTCTCATTCGCATTGCGATGCAGCGCCTGCCGATGGCGCTCCTGCGCCCCTTCCTGATGAAATTCCTCGTCACCGTGCTAGAGCCTGCACCCAATCTCTTCGCGGCCGGCGCCGTTCTGATCGCAAGCAATGGGGAACTCGTCGCGGACTGGAACGACGATCGGATCGCCGCACTGGGCGCGGTGGACGATCACCGGGGCTTCATCCTTTTCAATAATGCGATCGCGAACGCATTCGAGTCCTGGCCAAATTACATCTCGACCGCGCCGGGGCTCGCTTACGCTTACTTGTCGGATTACCGGCGCAATCGCGCGGACCTGTTTCACAGCGCGCCGACGCTGGAAGCCGTCGCGGCGCAACTGGGTATCCCGGGAAACGCCATCAGGGCTTCGGTGGACGCGGTCAATGCAAAACGTGAAGGCGCGGGCGATCGCGCCCCGAAACCGCTGTCGGCCGGACCTTTCTACCTGCTCGGGCCGGCGAAGCTCCTCATCACGTTTACCGATGGCGGCCTTGCGGTCGATACCTCCCACCGCGTGCTGGACGCCGGCGGCGCACCGATCCCGGGACTTTACGCAGCGGGATCCACCGGCCAGGGCGGCCTGCTGCTCGAGGGCCACGGCCACCACCTGGGATGGGCGTTCACGTCGGGTCGCCTCGCCGGGCGCAACGCGGCGTTGGAGAGCGTGTCGCCACCACGCTAGCGCCGGGCGTGACCAGCCTCACGCGCCGGTAATAAAGTTGCTCCGCGTGCCCTGCGCCTATCCCCGTCGCGAGCCACGGGGAATTGCAATTGATGTAGGGTGCGCTTGCGCACCATCCGGCAATCGGTGCGCAAGCGCACCCTACACCGAAAATTCAGCCGGCCCGTGCGGCAAGCGGAGTCGTTACACGCTGCGCCATCGTCGCCGCGAAGGTCGGCGGCACCTGGCAACTCCAGTCCAGCGTGTGCACGCGCTCGCTGATCCGCCAGCCGTCTTCCATCCGGCGCAGCCTGTCGAGGTAGCGCAGACTGCGCATCGCGACCTGATCGCCCGGCTTGCCCGTCAGGACCAGAAATGCGATTGCGTAAGTCTCCGTCTCAGCAACGTCGCCCTCAATCGAATTGAAGCTCAGGTTGCCCATGAAGTGCGTGGTGACTTTCCACTCCCCTGCGGCCTTTTTCCTGAACGCGAGGAATGAGTCCATCAGCGCATCGATGCCCTGTACAAAAGACCGTCCATCGTAGGCGGCCTGAACGTCCCCGGTGAAGCAACTGCGCACCTGGTCAGGATTGCCTGCATCAATACCCTGGAAGTAACGTGCAAGGACATCATGAATGGCGGCGCGATCCAGCAGGCACTGGGTGTCGATGCGGTGCGGTGGCATGGGTGTCCTCCATATTTGAAAACGGGGATTGTTGCCGGGTGATCATACCGAATAAAGCGAGCCAGTGTAACTTTCCCGTGCGACCGACCACTAACGGCGCTTTTCTTGTGGCGCAGGCGCCTCGCCTGCAATCGTCCACGAAGCAGGCGAGGCGCCTGCGCTACCGGAGTGGCGACGGGGTCAGACTCCTCGTTGCGAGCCTGCTCGGCATGCCTGTCGTTATGATACATTCTGCGTGACGAACGGGGATGACAGACATGCTGGTCAAATTCAAACTCAATGGCGATCCGGTCGAAGTGCGGCTGCAAAGCGGCGATCGTCTGCTGGTCGACGTGCTGCGCGAGGACCTGAAGATGACGGGAACCAAGCACGGTTGCGGCATCGGCGCGTGCGGCACCTGTACCGTGCTGGTGGACGGATATCCGGTTGCATCGTGCCTGCAACTCGCGGCGCTGGTCGACGGCACAGAAATCCGCACGATCGAAGGCCTCGCAAGCGCATCCTCTCTGCATCCGGTGCAGCAGGCTTTCGTGAACCAGTCCGCGCTGCAATGCGGAATCTGCATCCCGGGCCACATCATGGCAGCGTGCGCGCTGCTCGAGAAAACCCCCCAACCCACCGACGCGGAAATCCGCGCCAGCGTGGACAGCGTCTACTGCCGCTGCACGGGTTACTCCCGCATTTCCGAGGCCTACAAGGAAGCGGCGATGCTCGCGCGCAAAGCGGCAAAATGAACCAGCGCGATCCCCGCCTGAACGCGACTGCCGGCCTGCTCGTCGTCGGCAAGGACGTGCCACGCACCGACGCGATTCCGAAAGTCACGGGTGCTGCGCAATACGTCGCCGATCTGCACTTGCAGGGAATGCTGCATGCCGCGGTGCTGCGCAGTCCGCACCCGCACGCGCGCATCGTCAGCATCGACACGAGCGCCGCAGCGGCACTGCCGGGCGTCAAGGCCGTGGTGACCGGCGCCGACACGGCGCAGCGCAAATGGGGTTGTTTTCGCCCCGACCTGTATCCGCTCGCGATCGGAAAAGTACGTTACGCCGGAGATGAAGTCGCGGCAGTCGCCGCGCTGGATGCTGAAACGGCGCGCGCCGCCGTCGATCGGATCAAAGTCGAGTACGAAGTGCTTCCCGCGGTGCTGTCGATGGATGAAGCGCTCGCGCCCGGGGCGCCGCTGGTGCACGACGATACGGAAGGCAACGTCGCGCATCATTTTGCGTTTGAGCGCGGCGACGTCGATGCCGGATTCAAGGCGAGTGACGTCGTCGTCGAAGGAACGTGGGAAAGCGCACGCCAGTGGCACACCTCGCTCGAGACCATCGGCTGCGTCGCGCACTGGACCGGCGGGCGCGTCACGATGTGGTGCAACACGCAGACGCCGTTTCTCGCGCGCGGCCGTTATGCAATCGCGCTGGGCGTGCCGGAAAGCCAGGTGCGCGTGATCCAGACCGAGGTCGGCGGCGGCTTCGGCGGCAAGTCCGGCGACGACAATGCCTCGGTGATCTGCGCGATCCTCGCGTTGAAGGCTGGCAAGCCGGTCAAGTTCATCCATACCCGCGAGGAAGAGTTTCTGGCGAGTCACCCGCGCATGCCTATCCGTTACTGGGTGCGGCTCGGCTTCAGCCGCGACGGCCGCGTCAAGGCGAAAGAGATCAAGGTGCTCGCCGACAATGGCGCCTACACCGGCAAATCGCAGGCCATACTGGGTGCCGCGACGGTGCGCCACGATGCGCTTTACAAGTATCCGTGCGCGCGCGCGGATTCCACGCTGGTTTACACCAACCTGGTTCCGACCGGCGCATTCCGCGGGTTCGGCAATCCCTCCGCGGACTGGGCGGTGGAGCAGGCGTGGGACCTCGCCGCGGAAAAGCTCGGCATCGACATCGTGGACCTGCTGCGCATGAACGCCGTCGAATCCGGGGATGTGTCGCCGCACAACCACAAGATCACGAGCTGCGAATTGAGGCAGTGCATCGACAAGGCCGCGCAAATGATCGGGTGGCAGGAGAAGCGCAAACTCCGCCAGCCGAATCGCGGACTCGGCATCGGCTGCAGCATTCACGTCAATGGCCGCCGCAGTTTCGGCGACTGGGACGGCAGCTCGGCGATCGTGCGGATCAACGATGACGGCCGCGCCACCATCATCAGCGGCGAAGGTGAAATCGGCACGGGCACGCTGACGGTACTGCGCCAGATCGCGGCGGAGGAACTCGGCTTTCGCTATGAAGATGTCGACATCACCCGTCCCGACACCGACGTGCAACCCTATGCGCTCGGAGCGCTCGCGAGCCGCCTGACTTACGTGGCGGGCAACGCGGTCAAGCGCGCCGCAGCGGCAGCATCGCAGCAGTTGCTCGCCGCAGCAGCGGCTCAATTCAAGCTGTCCCCCGAGGAATTGACGGTCATCAACGGCGAGATCGGCCCGCGCCGCGGCCGCGAAACCGAATTCAGATCGGTCGCCGCAGTCGTGCGCGCGCACATCTATCAGCCCGACGGCCAGCCGATCATCGGCGTCGGCAACTTCGACAACCCGTCGGAATTCCCCGACCACAGCCGCTACGGCAACGAGTCCGGCGCCTACAACTTCGCGGCGCAGGCGGTGGAGGTCGAGGTCGATCCCGGCACCGGCCGCGTCACCGTGCTCGAAATCGCTGCCGCGGTCGATTGCGGCACGGTCATTCATCCCGCCGCGGCCGAAGGCCAGGTGCAGGGCGCCGCGACGCAGGGGCTCGGACTTGCGCTGACCGAATACTTCGACTGGTATAACGGCACGCCGACCGACCCCAACCTCAAGGACTACCCGCTTCCGTCCGCGGCGATGATGCCGAAACTGCACGTCGCCTTCGCCGACTCCTACGAGCCCTCGGGTCCGTTCGGCGCGAAAGGCCTGGGCGAAATCGGGCTGGACGCGATACCCGCGGCGATTGCCAACGCGATCGCGGACGCAGTCGGGGTGCGCATCACAGAGCTCCCGATCACCTCGGAGAAAATCTACCGCGCGCTGCATCCGGACGCGTTTGCGCACGACCCCCCGACGCCCGCGGCTGCGCCCAAAGGCTCGGTCTGGACCCGGCTCACCACCGGCAAGCCTTCCGGCGCACGCACCTTCAACCCGGAGTTCATCTTCGCGCAGAGCGTGGAAGAGGCAGTGGCGCTGCTTGCCGCCGGAGAATGCGCGCTGGTTGCGGGGGGAATGTCGCACGCGATACGCCGCGAGCGCACCGGATTCCCCCAGGCGAAACGGCTGGTCGCGATCGGTCGCATCGCCGAACTGAAAGCGATGTCCATCGACGCACGCGGCATGCTGCAAATGGGCGCGGCAGTGCACCAGCAGTTGCTCTACGACGACCCGCGCGTGCGGCACGGCTGGCAGGCGGTAGACGACGCGCTCGAAGCAGTGGGCCACACGCGCATCCGGCGCGGCATCACGGTGGGCGGCAGCATCGGCCCGTTGATCGGGGGATTCGATTTACCGGTGGCACTCCTCGCGCTGCACGCGCGGGTCACCGCGGCAGGACCCGGCACACGACGTACCTTATCGCTCGAAGCAGCGTTTCAGAACCGCTTCGCCAGGGACGAAATGGTGGTCAGCGTCGAAGTCGATCCGCTGCCCGCGCGCACCGGTTCGGTTTTTTTCAAATACATGCCGCGCAACGTGCTGGAGATTCCAACCGTGAATACCGCTGCGATGGTGAGCCTCGACGCCGATGGCAAGTGCGAGCGGGCGCGCGTGGTGGTCGGCTCGGTCAGCTGGAAGCCGATCATCCTCGACCTGCAGCAGCTGGCCGGGCAGCGCTTCAGCGTTGAGATGCTGCGCGAGGCCGTGCAAGGCGTGCGTTCGGCTGCGCAGCCGATGCCGGATGTGCGCGGGTCCGCCGCCTATAAACGTGAAATGGCAGTCGAATTTGCCGCGCGGGCGCTGATCGCTGCATGGCAGCGCGCGGCGCCTGAGCGATCATTGGGGAGATGAGCGATGCGGGACTCGGTCGACGGAACTTTCAAGACCTCTGACGGCTGCGTTATTGAATATACGCTGCACGCCGCGCCGGACTCCGATTCGCCGCGCGTGGCGTTGATCCATTCGCTGGCGCTCGATCGCAGCTTCTGGGATGGCGTCGTGGCTCAACTACGCGCGCACGCCGGGTTGCTGACCTACGATTGCCGCGGCCACGGCCATTCGGGCCGCGAAGGAGGGACTTTCACCGCGGCATTGTTCGCCCGCGATCTTGCGGAATTGCTCGATCACGTCGGCTGGCCGGACGCAACCATCGCCGGCTGCTCGATGGGCGGCTGCATCGCGCAGGCGTTTGCCGCCTTGTATCCGGAGCGCGCAACAGCGATCTGCTTGATCGACACCACGGCGTGGTATGGAGCTGACGCGCCACCGCAATGGCGCGAACGTGCCGCCACGGCGCGCACCAAGGGCATGGGTGCGCTGGTGCAATTCCAGACGACCCGCTGGTTTGGCGATGCGTTTCGCGCCGCGCATCCGGAAGTTGAGCGGGCGCTTCTCGAGGTGTTTCTCGCCAACGATGTCGCGTGCTACGAAGCCACGTGCGAAATGCTCGGCACGACCGACCTGCGCGCGCTGCTGGCGTTGTTGAGAATGCCGGTGGCCATCGTGGTGGGCGCGGAGGATTACGCCACGCCGGTCGCAATGGCCGAATCGCTGCACGCTTGCGATTCCGCATTCCACTTTGAGCGTGCTTCCCGGCGCCCGGCACCTGACTCCGGTGGAACGGCCGCAGGATATTTCGTCGCAGATTCTCGGCCTCGCGCGCAAAACCCGGGGGCACTCGCGGTGATACCTGATCCGCTGAACGGAGGAGAAGCACCATGAATACAGCCTATCGGTCTCGCGTCGCTTGCGTGCACGGCCGGCCGCGCCAGCAGTTCGTCGCGCACACCAAGGCGGAGCTCGTGAAATGGGCGCAAGTCATCAAGCGATCGGGCGCCCGCATCGATTGACCCTTAGAGGAGACCATGATCAAGACTTCTATAGTGCACGACGCCCCACTGCCCGCGAAGCCGAGTACCGATCTCTGGGGCAGCGACGCCATCGCCGCGGTGTTGCACAGTCTGGATATCCCGTACATTGCGCTCAACCCGGGCGCGAGCTATCGCGGACTGCACGACAGCATAGTCAATTACCTCGGCAACCGGGCCCCGCAAATGCTGCTGTGCCTGCACGACGAGACCGCGGTGCACATCGCGCAGGGGTACTGGAAAGCCTCGGACCGTATGATGGCATCGGCGCTGCACTCCAACGTCGGCCTCATGCACGCCTCTATGCCGATTTTCAATGCATGGTGCGACCGCACCCCGGTACTGGTGCTGGGCGCGACCGGGCCATGGGACGCCGCCAAACGCCGCCCGTGGATCGACTGGATCCACACCTGCTCCGATCAGGCGGCGCTCGTGCGCAACTACACCAAGTGGGACAATCAACCGGGATCGGTCGCGGCCGCGGCGGAAGCGCTGGTGCGCGCGGCACAGATCGCACAGACCGCGCCGCGCGGCCCGGTGTATGTAAACCTCGACGTCACCATTCAGGAGGAGAAGATAGCGGCGCTGCCGGCGCTTCCCGACATGGCGCGCCACGGCGCGCCGCACGCGGCGCAGCCGGCGCCCGAACTCATCGAGACCGCAGCGCGATTGCTGTCCGGCGCGAAAAACCCGGTCATGCTCGCCGGGCGCTGCTCGCGCAGCGTCGAGAGCTGGAACGCGCGCGTGGCGCTCGCCGAGAAACTGAACCTGCGCGTGCTCACCCATATCAAGCTCGCTGCGGCGTTTCCAACCGACCATCGCCTGCACGCCGCGCCGCCCGCAAACCGGCTGGCCCCCGCGGCAAAGCAACTGATTGCCGAGGCCGACGTGATCCTTGCGCTCGACTGGCTCGACCTCGCAGGCACGCTCAAGCAGTCGTACGGCGCGCAGCCCGTGACCGCGAAAATCATTCAGGTTTCGTGCGACGCGCACAACCACCGCGGCTGGAGCATGGATTACCAGGGCCTGCCCCCGGTCGATGCCTATCTGATGTGCGAACCGGATGCCGCGGTACCGTTGCTGCTCGCAGCGGTAACACCGCGCGCGGCAGGCGTGCCGGCCGTGGCGCTGCCGCCACGGCCGGCAGCGCCCACGGATACGGTGACGCTGCATGGCGTGGGTGAAGCGCTCAAGGCTGCCCTCGGGAATATCGACTTCTGCGTCACCCGTCTGCCGCTCGGCTGGAACGGCGCTTACCTGCCCTTCCGGCATCCGCTCGATTACGTGGGTTTCGACGGCGGAGGCGGCGTGGGCGCCGGCCCGGGGATCACCGTCGGCGCAGCGCTCGCGCTCAAAGACAGTGGACGCGTTCCCATCGGGCTGCTCGGCGACGGCGATTTCCTCATGGGCAATACGGCGGTGTGGACCGCCGCGCATTACAAGATTCCGTGTCTGATGATCGTCTGCAACAACCGCTCGTATTTCAATGACGAGCGGCACCAGGAGCAGATCGCGGTCAAGCGCGGGCGGCCGGCGGAGAACCGGTGGATAGGCCAGCGCATCGACGATCCCGATATCGACATCGCCGCCATCGCGCGCGCGCAGGGCGCGTTCGCAATCGGTCCGGTAACCGAAGGCGCCGATCTCATAGCGGCTGTCGCGCGAGGCGTCGCGGCAGTAAAGGCAGGCGGCGTGTGCGTGATCGATGCGCGCGTGCTTCCCGGTTACGATGCAGAGTAAACGCGAGGAGAAAATGAAAATTACACAATATTGCAACGGCGGGATCGAAGCCTTCTGCAGCCGGGTGCTTGCGGCATGCGCGACCGCGGTGGTGGTCCACGCCGCCGGCGCCGCCGAAACCTATCCGATCAGACCGATACGCATGATCGTGCCGCAAAGCGCAGGGGGATCGACTGATCTGGTCGCCCGCATCGTTGCGCAGAGGCTCGATGACACGCTCAAGCAGCCGGTGGTGGTGGACAACCGCCCCGGCGCCGGCAGCATCAACGGCACCGACATCGTGGCCAAGGCAACGCCCGACGGCTACACGCTGCTCGCGATCGCGGCCTCGTTTACCATCACGCCGAGCCTCCGCAAGAACCTGCCGTTCGATCCGGTTCGCGATTTCATTCCGATCACGCAACTCGTGACCCTGCCGCATATTCTGGTCGTCCATCCGTCCGTGCCGGCAACCACGGTCAAGGACCTCATCGCGCTGCTCAAGGCGAAGCCGGGCGCGCTCAACTGCGCCATCAGCGGCGTGGGCACCAGCACCCATCTGGCCCTCGAGCAGTTCATGTTCATGACCGGCACCAGGATGCTCCCGGTTCCATACAAAGGCGGCGCGCCGGGCATGACCGCACTGCTGGGCGGCCAGGTTCAACTCTACTTCGCGACCATTTCGACGGCGCTCCCGCACGTGAAAGCAAACAGGCTGCGCGCACTGGGCGTCACCAGCGCACGACGCTCGGCTTCGGCTCCCGAGTTTCCCACCGTCGCCGAATCCGGCGTGCCGGGATACGAGCACACGTCATGGGTGGGCCTGCTCGCTCCGGCGAAAACACCGCGGCCGATCATTTCCAGGCTCAACGCGGAATCGGTCAGGATCGTCAACACGCCGCAGGTGAAAACGCTGATGCTGCGCGACGGCCTCGAGTCAGTCGGCGACACGCCCGAAGAATTCGCGGCCATCATCAAGGCGGAAGTCGCGAAGTGGATGAAGCACGCCAAGGTCGCCGGGATCAAGGCGGATTAGCTATACACGCCTTGAGCAGTACT
>JACPTJ010000222.1 GCA_016192835.1 Betaproteobacteria bacterium | reverse complement strand
ACGCAACCAACGAAAGGGGTTGATATGCGTAACCACTTCAGGACAGTATTGACAACCACGGCAGTGGTCGCCGCGCTCGCTGGCGGCTCCGTCTAGTATCGGCGATGTGTTTGCGGCACACCGCTCTCGACCATCTCCAAGAGAGATGCGAGGCGTTGGAACAACAAGTAGGAAAGCAGAGAAGCCCCTGGTCTTTTTCCTGCGGAAGAAAGGCTGAGTTTCCGGGAACGTTTAACATCGCCGCAGCTTATTATCATCGTGTTCGTCTACGTGCGGCTCGCGCGCAAGGAAGAAAAGGAGATGCTTGATCGATTTGGCCAGGCGTATCAGGATTATTTGCAACGGGTTCCGATGTTTCTCCCACGGCGGGGGAGTGGAATCGGCTTGTTACTGCGTTAAGAGATTCGCTATTTCCGGCGTAAGCGTCCAATATTCCAGGCGGCCCGAAGGCGAAGCGGGCAATCACGCGACGCCCTCATAACAATCGGACGTCTTTCTAAAAAGGAACGTATATGAAATCTACCGAACCAATCGTGACCGAGCCGGGACTGAAAAGGCGCCTCGGCGCGGCATTGGTGATCCTCCGGGTAGCGCTTGGGGTGTTTCTCCTCGTCTGGGGCCTCGAAAAGTTCATTATCACGCCCCGAAGCATCGCAATCTATGACTACTTCTACGGAATATCGGCGTCCGATGCCTTTGCCTACGTGCTGGGAGGTCTGGAGTCGCTGTTAGCTCTGGCAATCATGATCGGCGCACTTCGGCGTTGGAGCTATGGGATCGGCCTGCTGGCGCACGCGGTGACCACCGCCGCAACTATTCGACTGATCGTCGATCCCTGGGGGCTGATCTCGGGAGAGCCCCAGCACCTTTACTTTGCCGCTGTCCCCATCCTCGCCGGTTTCATGGCGCTCTACCTTCTCCGCGACTTGGATTATTTCAGCTTCGACGAATGGCGAGTGAGAAGGCTGTCCCGGGTCCGATCATCGTAGTGAGAAGGCTGTCCCAGGTCCGATCATCGTAACGCGGCATGGGATGCCTAAAAGCGTCACGAATCAAAGGAACGGGGGTATTGATGCAACAGATTCAACCGCAATCAGCGCGCGAGTCGACGGCCGAACGCGAACGCGCTTCGGACGGGCGGCCGCGCGCCTCGGCGATCCGGGCATGGGTCCGCTGGCTAATCGCGTTCGCTGCGATCGGTTTCTGGGTATGGCTGTTCGTCGTGCAAGTGTCGATGCCGCCCATGGAGGACAGCCTTCCGTTCGAGGACTGGTACGGAAATTGGAGCAACGTATTCATCGTGAGCGGCGTCTTCCTCACGTTCGTTCTCGGCCTTGCCTGGCCGCGAGGAGGCGCGGAATGGCGTAACGCCGGCATGTATTCGGCCTTCCTGATATCGCTCTTCGCGGAGATGTTCGGGATTCCGCTGACGATCTATGCGGTGGCCCCGCTTCTTCACATGCGTGCGCTCGATTTCGGCATGAACGAAAGCCATCTCTGGGCCTATCTGCTCGACCGGGCCCATCTGGTGCCGCTCGGCCAAGGCGTATACCTCGTCATGACCGTCAGCATGGCGCTCGTCGCGATGGGTCTCGCTCTGGTGGCGGTCGGCTGGGCGCAGGTGTACGGCGCCCGCCATGAGCTGGTGACCTCGGGGATCTACCGATTCATCCGTCATCCGCAATATCTCGGGCTAATGCTGGTTGTCATCGCCCTGAATATCCAATGGCCGACGCTCCCGACGCTGCTGATGGCGCCGGTGCTCATCGTCATGTATGCGCGTCAGGCGCGCCGCGAGGACCAGGAACTTGAGGGCCGATTCGGCGAGGCGTTTGTCCGCTATGCCTCCCGCGTACCGGCATTTATTCCGCGCCGCCGTGCGCGCGGCAGGCTCACGGAGCAACGGGAGCAAACGTAATGGGATCCACAAGCGCCTCTCGTGAAAGTGCGGGCAAGGACAAGGCGAGGTAACTTTGGCTGCGACCGAATCCCTCCTAGGCCTCGGCAAGATGGGCGACCTCAAACGCCGCCTGTTGTTCCTGCTCGGCGCGCTGATCGTGTTCCGCATCGGCGCCCACATCCCGGTGCCGGGAATCGATCCGGTCGCGCTTGCCGATCTGTTCAAGTCGCAGCGCGGCGGCATCCTCGACATGTTCAACATGTTCTCGGGCGGTGCGTTGTCGCGCTTCACGATTTTTGCACTCGGTATCCTGCCCTACATCTCGGCGTCGATCATCATGCAGCTGATGGCAGTGGTGTCGCCGACGCTCGAAGCGCTCAAGAAGGAAGGCGAGTCGGGGCGACGCAAAATCACTCAGTACACGCGTTACGGCACCGTGGGACTCGCGATGTTTCAGGGCCTGGGGATCGCGATCGCGCTCGAGTCGCAGCGGGGTCTCGTACTCGATCCCGGGCTTGCATTTCGTCTCACGACCATGATTACGCTGGTGACCGGTACGATATTTCTGATGTGGCTGGGCGAGCAGATCACCGAGCGAGGCATCGGCAATGGCATTTCGCTGATCATCTTCGCTGGCATCGCGGCTGGCTTGCCGGCCGCGGTGGCCGGCACGCTGGAGTTGCAGCGCACCGGCGCGTTTTCGATCCTGATCGTTTTTTTCATCGTGGCGCTGGTGATCGGCGTGACGGCGCTGGTGTGCTTCGTGGAGCGCGGCCAGCGCCGCATTCTGGTGAACTACGCCAAGCGCCAGGTCGGGCGCAAGATCTACGGCGGCCAGTCGTCGCACCTGCCGCTGAAACTCAACATGTCGGGCGTGATCCCGCTGATTTTCGCATCCAGCATCATTCTTTTTCCGGCGACGCTTGCCGGCTGGTTCGGCACCAGCGAGAACATGCGTTGGCTCTCCAACATCGCGTCGACGCTGGCCCCGGGGCAGCCGATTTACGTATTCCTTTATTCCGCGGCGATCATTTTCTTCTGCTTCTTCTACGCCGCGCTGATGTTCAATCCGAAGGAAACCGCCGACAACCTCAAGAAAAGCGGCGCGTTCGTGCCCGGTATCCGGCCCGGAGAGCAAACTGCGCGCTATATCGAAAAAATCATGCTGCGGCTCACGCTGGTGGGCTCGATCTATGTGACGCTCGTCGCCCTGTTGCCGGAGTTTCTGATTCTCAGATGGAACGTGCCGTTTTATTTCGGCGGCACGAGCCTATTGATTATCGTGGTGGTGACGATGGACTTCATGTCGCAGGTGCAGGCCTATGCCATGTCCCATCAGTATGAAAGTCTGCTCAAGAAGGCGAACTTCAAGGGCGGAGGATTGCAGCCGAGATAGCCATGATCGCACAACTTGCCGGACACAACCCCGACCATCATGCGGGCGGGGCCAGCGCGGGATGCGCGCCGCGTGAGGAAGGGCGCGGAACATCGACCAAAGCGCAAAGGAATCGACCATGCTGATCAAGAAACCCGCTGACATCCGTCCGTCGGAGATCACCGGCCAGAATTTGTACGCGAACCGCCGGCGCTTCATGCAAGGCGCGGCGGCGGCCACGCTTGCCGCGGGCGCGCCAGGGCTGCTCGGTTTCGCGGCACAAGCCCAGGGCAAGATCCAGTTGCCGCCAGTGAGGAAAAGCTTGTACAGCACCTCCGAGCCCATGAACTCTTTCAAGGACATCACGAGCTACAACAACTTCTACGAGTTCGGCACCGACAAGTATTCGCCCGCGCAGCGCGCAAAAAGCCTGCGCACGCGCCCGTGGACGGTCAAAGTGAGCGGTGAGGTGAAACTGCCGAAATCCTTCGACGTCGAGGAGCTGCTCAAGCTCGCGTCCCTGGAAAAGCGCATCTACCGCCTGCGCTGCGTGGAGGCGTGGTCGATGGTCATTCCCTGGATCGGTTATCCCCTGGCGGAACTCATCAAGCAGGTCGAGCCGACCGGTAATGCCAAATACGTCGAGTTTACGACGCTCCATGACCCCGACCAGATGCCCGGCCAGCGCGCGATCTTCGGCTCGCTCGACTGGCCGTACGTCGAGGGGCTGCGCATCGATGAGGCCATGCATCCCCTCGCTATCCTGTGCTTCGGGCTCTACGGCGACGTGCTGCCCAACCAGAACGGCGCGCCGGTGCGCATCGTGGTGCCGTGGAAATATGGCTTCAAGAGCGCGAAATCCATCGTGGCCATCCGCTTCGTCGAGCAACCGCCCGTCAACTCGTGGCAGAAATCGGCGCCGCACGAGTACGGCTTCTATTCGAACGTGAATCCCACGTTCGATCATCCGCGCTGGAGCCAGGCGACCGAGCGTCGCGTCGGCGAGTTTTTCAAACGCAAAACGCTGATGTTCAATGGCTATGCCGATCAGGTCGCCCAGCTCTACGCGGGCATGGACTTGCGCAAGTACTATTGATCCCGGATTGCCGGCGTGACTTGATTCCCATGCTGCCGCGTTCCGCATTCGTCGCTTCACTTGCCGTTCTGGATGCGGCGAGGGTGCACCGCATCAAAACCGCCCTGTTCGTGGCCAGCCTGTATCCGCTCGCCTCCCTCAGATGGCTGGGGCTTACCGGGGGCCTGGGCGCCGACCCCGTGGAATTCATCAGACGCACCACAGGAACGTGGACGCTTGATTTCCTCATTATCACGCTGAGCGTGACGCCCCTTCGACGCGCAACGGGGTGGCACTGGCTGATCCGTCTGCGCCGCATGTTCGGGCTCTACGCGTTCTTCTACGCGGCGATCCACGTCGTAACCTACCTGTGGCTCGATCAGTTATTCGATCTCGCGGCGATCTGGCGCGACGTCGTGAAGCGTCCATTGATAGCCGCCGGATTCCTGAGCTTTGTCCTCATGATCCCCCTCGCCGCGACTTCGACCAACCGCATGCTGCGGCGTCTCGGTGGCAAACGCTGGCAGCAATTGCATCGCGCAATCTACCTGGTGGCGGTGGCCGGAGCCGTTCACTTCTGGTGGCTGGTGAAGCTCGACATCACGCGTCCGCTGATCTACGCCGTGATCGTCGGCGCGTTGCTCGTCGCGCGTCTCGTATTCCGTCTTCAAAGAAATGGACTCGCAATCAATGCCGCGCAGAATGCTGCACGCATGCGTCACGGCAAGGCCGGTTGACCCGCTATGGCTGCTCGACAACTGTGGTTCCGATCGCGAGCGGCGTGGGCTTTCATTGCGCTGAGATATGTTCCGGCGCTGGCGATCCTCAACACGGGTTGGGAAATCGCGCAACTTCCGCTGTACACGCTCTGGGAGGAGGGCTCGCTGCCTTCCATTGCGTATGCGGTCCTGCATTGCACGCTCGGAGACGTGGCAATTGGCACCTTGGCATTGGTGTTCGCGCTCATCGCATCGCGGGCACGCGCCGTGGAAACGTGGAGATGGCGGCAGGTGGCCTTGTTCCTGGTCATTCCGGCCGTCGTGTACACAGTATTCAGCGAGTGGATGAACACCGTGGCGCGGGCGGGATGGGAATACTCCGCTCTGATGCCGGTCGTGCGTTTCCTGGGATTAGAGATCGGCCTTTCGCCACTGCTGCAGTGGGTCATCATTCCGCCTGTTGCGCTACGCCTCGCCTGGCCGGAAGCGTCGCGGGGACTGCGAGCCGCCCCATTCTCTCCCGGATGTTCACCCTGCCAAGGCGGGAACAACGAAGAAATAAGCGTTCAGCATGTAAAGTCCCGAAAGAATCAGTGTCACACCGCCGAGGATCTCGAATAGTTTTTGCGAACGGCTCAACGGCGTCAGGCTTTCCAACGCCCCCATCGCCCATGCCCCCAGAATGACAGGTACGGCGCGGCCGATAGCAAAAGCGAGTAACAACAGTGCGCCAAACACTGGCGCGCCAACACCAGCCGCAACGCCGAGCAGAACGATCAAGGCCGGCGTGCACACGGGACAGACCGCCACCGAAAAAGGCGCCCCCAGAGCAAACGCCCCCCACATACTTGTTGCCCGCTTGGCCCGAACAGGAATTGGCGGAATTGGCAGCCTGATCCATCCGGGCCATATCAATCCCAGGACGATCAGCACGGGACCGAGGACCAGCCCCCATTCACGCCCAAGCAGCTTCTGCACCCACGCTCCGCCGAATCCGGCGATCAAGCCTAACAGCGCGTGGGTGATGATCATCCCGAAGATAAACATGCCGCCGAATAGCACCGCTTTTCTGGTCTCGTGCGCCTTCGTCACATAAGCGAGCGAAACCGGAATGGCTGCCAAAGCGACAGGATTAAAACTGAACAGAAATCCAGCCGCGAAGCCGATGCCAAGCGACACGGCATTCGCTTGCTCCAGCGCGCCTCTTAACGCGTCGAGGTCCATCAAGCGCCAACGCTACACTTAGCGCGACTTCTCAACGCGCTTGATGAGCTCCGCACGCAGGCGGCTCGGGCTGGGAAGCGCCGGGAAAATAAGCTCGCCGTCGATCGCGATCGCAGGGGGAGACAGTATTCCGAGCTCGACCGCGTAATCCATCTCTTCCAGGATGTTCACATCACGCCATGTCGCCCGCTTTTCCCCGAGCTCTTCGACTACCGCTTTGAGCGTATCTCTCGCCCGGGCGCATTTGGCGCAGCCGGGGGAGGAAAAGGCTTCGACTTTGATGCTAATGGATTCGCTCCCAAGCGTCTACTATGCGAGTTCTTCGAGCGTGCATGCTGTTTCGTCATGCTCGATTCGAGCGCGCCCAGTATCGGGCATGCCTCCACTGGTTTTGCGTCGTGAGAGCAGATCTCGATCAGTTTGCTCAACGCTTGCGACATGGCTTTGAAGGCCTTGATTTTACTCTCGAGCCGCAGCTTCTTTTCGATCGCGACGCGGTAGACGTCGTTACAGCATGCCTTG
>JACPTJ010000221.1 GCA_016192835.1 Betaproteobacteria bacterium | reverse complement strand
GCTTGGCCTTGCAAAACTGCTGCGGGTCGAGGGCACGCGCGAACTCTTTTTCGAAGTCCCGGAACTGTTTGCGATCGCCGGTCAGCAGACGCGCTTCGAGCAGGCTGGTCTGCACGGTGATGTCCTGGGCCGCCAACGCGACGCAATCAGCTATCGTGCGAACACTGTGGCCCACTTCGAGCCCGATATCCCACAGCATCCCGACAAACTGTTCGAGTTTGGGCGTTTGACCCGGATCGGATGCGTACGGCAGCAAAACCAGCAAATCGATGTCCGAATAGGGAAACAGCTGGCCGCGCCCGTAGCCGCCGACCGCAACCAGCGTGAGCGCCGGCGGCATCTCGAGGTGCTTCCATACCGCTTTGAGCTGGCCATCGACCAGCACGCGCAGTCGCCGCAGCAGTTCGGGGGCTGAATGATTCTCGAGGTAGCGCGTTTCCAGCGCCCGGCGCTGTTCGTCGAGACGTGTCTTCCAGCGCGCGCTCAGCGGTTGCGATGCGGCAAGGGCTTCACCAGGCGTTTGCAGCACGCTAGCCATGCTGCCGCGTCACGAAATCCGGCGGTACCGGCGCGCCCGCGGACCGGGTCAGCACCTCGAATCCGCCGGCGGTGACAAGTACTGTATGCTCCCATTGCGCCGACAGGCTATGGTCCTTGGTGACTATGGTCCAGCCGTCTGCGAGCTGGCGGATATCGGCGCGTCCGGCATTGATCATCGGCTCGACGGTGAAAGTCATGCCGGCTTCGAGCACGAAACCAGTGCCGGGGCGCCCGTAATGCAATACCTGCGGTTCCTCATGGAATTTGCGGCCGATACCGTGGCCGCAGAATTCGCGCACCACGCTGCAGCCGTTGTTTTCGGCCCAGCTCTGGATCGCGTGTCCGATATCGCCCAGCCGCGCGCCGGCGCGCACCGCGGCGATCCCGTGCCACATGCACTCATAGGTGATCTCGCACAGGCGGCGCGCCTGCACCGACGGCTGGCCGACGTAGAACATGCGGCTGGTGTCGCCGTGATAACCGTCCTTGATCACCGTGACGTCGATATTGATGATGTCGCCGGCCTTGAGCTTCTTGTCCCCGGGCACGCCGTGGCATACGACGTGGTTGACCGAGGTGCAGACCGACTTCGGATAGGGCGTATAGCCCGGCGGCGCATAGTTGAGCGGAGCCGGCACCGTACGCTGAACGTTCACCATGTAATCGTGGCACAGGCGGTCGATTTCATCGGTGGTAGCCCCGGCCTTTACGTGGGGGGTGATGAAATCGAGCACTTCCGCGGCGAGCTGCCCCGCGACGCGCATTTTTGCGATTTCTTCGGGGGTCTTGACGGCGACGGTCATGGCAGGGGGCGAGCGATACACGGCTTTGCTGTCCAGGAAGTCAAAAAGATGCGGATTTTATGCCAATTCTCAACCGATTCCTAACGACGGTGCTGCAGAAGCGGGCGTGCGCGGTGCCCGCAGCGGCGCGGTCGAACCGATCGGGTTGAGCGAAAATCATTAAAGATGATATAATTACCCGCCGGTTCGAGACAAGCGCTTTAGGTTTTTTCGGCCGCAAATTCGCACATCCGCCATAGTCAGGGTGCTCGGTAACGAGTGTATGCCGGCGGATGGAGGCTTAACCCTAACTGGAGATAATATGGCAACTAGCATGCGTGAAATGCTGGAGTGTGGGGTCCATTTCGGACACCAGACCCGGTACTGGCACCCCAAAATGGCCCCGTTCATTTTCGGCCATCGCAACAAAATCCACATCATCAACCTCGAAAAGACGCTGGCGCTCTACCTCGATGCGCTCAAGTTCGTACGCCAGTTGACCGCCAACAAAGGCGCGATCCTGTTTGTCGGGACCAAGCGTCAGGCCCGCGAAATCATCAAGGAAGAAGCGCTGCGCTGCGGCGCGCCTTATGTCGATCACCGATGGCTCGGCGGCATGCTGACCAATTATAAGACGGTCAAGCAGTCGATCAAGCGCCTGAAGGAGATGGAAGCGATGGTCGAGGACGGTTCCCTCGACAAGCTGGCCAAGAAAGAAGCGCTCAATTATCAGCGCGAAGTGGTCAAGCTCGAGCGCAGCCTCGGTGGCATAAAAGACCTGAATGGCATGCCGGACGCGCTGTTCGTGATCGATGTCGGGTACCACAAAGGCGCGATTGCCGAAGCGAAAAAGCTCGGCATCCCGATCATTGCGGTGGTGGATACCAATCACAATCCGGAAGGCGTGGATTATGTCATCCCCGGCAACGACGACTCGAGCCGCGCGATCCGGCTCTATGCGCGCGGCGTTGCCGACGCGGTGCTGGAAGGCCGCAGCCAGGTCGTGCAAGGGATCGTCAGCGACGAGGAATTCGTCGAGGTCGAGGACGCCGCGGCACCTGCGGCCTGACGGTGCACCCAACCGGAAAAGGGGCTAGCGCCCCTTTTTTTTAAGTTTTTGGAGCAATAATGGCGGCAATCACTGCGGGTATGGTCAAGGAACTGCGCGAGGCGACGGGCCTTGGCATGATGGAATGCAAGAAGGCGCTCGCCGAGGCTGACGGCGACATGAAAAAGGCCGTGGAACTGCTGCGCATCAGGAGCGGCGCCAAGGCGAGCCACGTGGCAGGGCGCATCGCTGCCGAGGGCGCGGTCAGCGTGTTTATCGCCGCCGACGGCAAAATGGGCGCGCTGGTCGAGGTCAACTGCGAGACCGACTTCGTCGCCAAGGATCTGAATTTCGTGGCCTTTGTGAAAACGGTGGCGCGAGCGGCGGCCACCAGCGGCGCGACCGGCATCGCCGCGCTGTCGCAGGCGGTTGGCCCTGACGGACAAACGGTAGAAGCGGTACGCCAGGGGCTGGTAATGAAGCTCGGCGAGAACATCAGCGTGCGCCGCGCGGTGCGGGTTGCGGCCAAAGGCCGGCTCGCGCATTACCTGCACGGAAACAGGATCGGTGTGCTGGTCGATTACGAGGGCGGCGACGAACAGCTCGGCCGCGACCTCGCGATGCACATTGCGGCGAGCAAGCCGATGTGCGTGGCCGGGGAGCAGGTGCCACCGGACAGCATTGCCAAAGAGCGCGCAATTTACACGGCGCAGGCGCAGGAAAGCGGCAAGCCCGCCAATATCGTCGCCAGGATGGTCGAAGGCCGTATCGCCAAGTATCTGGCGGAAGTGGCACTGCTCGGCCAGCCGTTCGTCAAGAATCCCGATGAGACGGTCGAGAAATTGCTGCAGGCCCAGCGTGCCAAAGTTCATGCGTTCCACCTGGTTATCGTGGGCGAAGGCCTCGAGAAGAAGAAAGATGATTTCGTCGCGGAGGTTATGGCGCAGGCGGGGGGCGCCTAAATGGCGGACGCTCCGGCCTATAAGCGCATTCTGCTCAAGCTCAGCGGAGAGGCGCTGATGGGCGAGGACAGCTATGGCATCAACCGGCCCACGATCGAGCGTATCGTTTCGGAAATCGCCGGCGTCGCGGCGCTTGGAGTCGAGATCGCAGTGGTGATCGGCGGCGGCAACATTTTCCGCGGCGTGGCGCCGGCGGCGGCCGGCATGGATCGCGCCACGGCGGACTATATGGGAATGCTCGCGACCGTAATGAACGCGCTGGCGTTGCAGGACGCGATGCATCGCGTCAAACTCATCGCCCGCGTCCAGTCGGCGCTCAATATCGAACAGGTCGTCGAGCCTTACATTCGCGGCAAGGCCATGCGTTATCTCGAAGAGGGCAAGATCGTCATTTTTGCAGGGGGCACCGGCAACCCGTTTTTCACCACCGATACGGCGGCGGCGCTGCGCGGCATGGAAATGAATGTCGAGCTGGTGTTGAAAGCAACCAAGGTCGACGGCGTCTATACCGAGGACCCGAAGACGCATGCCGATGCGATGCGCTACAAGAGCATCACTTTCGATGAGGCGATAATCAGGAATCTGAAAGTGATGGACGCGACCGCGCTGACCCTGTGCCGCGACCAGAAGCTGCCGATCAACGTCTTCAGCATCTTCAAGCCGGGCGCCTTCAGGCGCGTCGTCACGGGCGAGGATGAAGGCACGCTCGTGCATTATTAGCGGAGGAGTGCAATGATCGCCGATATCAAGAAATCCGCGGAACAGAAAATGAAAAAGACTCTCGAGACGCTGAAAGCCGATTTCGGGAAAATTCGCACCGGCCGCGCGCATGCCGGCCTGCTCGACCATGTGCTCGTCGACTACTACGGCACGCCGACGCCGGTCAGCGGGGTCGCCAACGTGACGTTGCTCGACGCGCGCACCCTCGCGGTCACGCCGTGGGACAAGAAAATGGCGGGCGTGGTGGAAAAGGCGATCCGCGATTCGGATCTCGGTCTCAACCCGGCCACGACCGGCGACACGGTGCGCGTGCCGATGCCGGCGCTGACCGAAGAACGCCGCCGCGACCTGGTCAAGGTCGTGCATCGCGAGGCCGAGAACGCACGCATTGCGGTGCGCAACATCCGCCGCGACGCCAACAATCACCTCAAGGATCTGCTCAAGAAAAAGCAGGTCGCCGAGGATGAGGAACGCCGTGCGCAGGACGAGGTGCAGAAGCTGACTGACCGTTACATTTCTGAAGTGGACAAAGCGATGGCCGTCAAAGAAGCGGACCTGGTCGCGGTATAGCGGGCGTGGCTGACACCAGTTCCACCGCTGCCGTTCCCGCAACCCGCACGCTGCCGCGGCATCTCGCCATCATCATGGATGGCAATGGCCGGTGGGCCAGAAAGCGCCTGCTGCCGCGCATCGCGGGGCATCGCCGTGGCGTGGAAGTGGTGCGCAGCACGGTGCAAGCGTGCGTGCAGAAGGGTATTGAATTCCTGACGCTGTTTGCGTTCAGCAGCGAGAACTGGCGCAGGCCGGCGGACGAGGTGTCGTTTCTGATGCAGTTGTTCATGCTGGCGCTCGAGCGCGAAGTCGCGAAGCTGCACAAGAACAACATCCGGTTCAGGGTCATCGGCGATCTGACGCGCTTCGAGCCCCGGCTCATCCGCCTGATCGCCGAGGCCGAGCAGCTCACTCGGGAAAACACGCGGCTGACTTTGACGGTGGCTGCCAATTACGGCGGACGCTGGGACATGATCCAGGCGGTGGGCCGCATGCTGAAGGACCATCCGCAGCTTGCCGCCGGCTTCACCGAGGCCGATTTGCAGCCTTACCTGTCGCTCGCCTACGCGCCGGAGCCCGATTTTTTCATCCGCACCGGCGGCGAACAGCGCATCAGTAATTTTCTGTTGTGGCAGCTGGCCTACACCGAGATGTATTTCACCGACACCCTGTGGCCGGATTTCGACACGGCGGCATTCGAGCGGGCCATCGCCTCTTACCAGCGTCGCGAACGCCGTTTCGGGCGCACCAGCGAGCAGGTGCGGACGGCGGCAGCGCAGAACGCACTGCCACACGCCACCGAGGGTCGCGCGCGGTGAGTCGCCGCGAATCCCGGGATGCTTGAAGTGCGCATAATGACAGTGATGGTGGTGCTGCCGTTATTGCTGGCTGCGATGTTTCTGCTGCCAAACACCTGGTGGAATATCGCTTTGGTTGCGCCGCTGCTGGTTGCCGGCCATGAATGGGCGCGGCTTGCCGATTTTGGCCGCGGGGCGGAAGCCGCGTTTCTGACGGCACTGCTGGCCGGATGCCTCATGTTGTGGCTGATCGCCGTCCCGGCTGCCCAGCGCCCCGGAAACGCCGCGGCTGCCCCTGAGCGTGCCGTCTTTGCAGTGGCGGTCGCGTTCTGGTGCGTCATCGCGCCGTGCTGGTTATGGCTGAAGATCGTCGTGCGTCAACGCCTCGCGCTTGCGGTCGTGGGCCTGGTGGTGCTGCTGCCCACGTGGCTGGCGCTCGCGCGCCTGCAGCACGACGCGTGGTTATTGCTGCAGCTGCTGGCGGTGATCTGGATTGCCGACAGCGCGGCTTATTTCGCGGGCCGCGCGCTGGGCACGCGCAAATTGGCGCCTGCGATCAGCCCCGGCAAGACCTGGGAAGGCGTCGGCGGTGCATTCGCCGCCGTCATTGCCTATGCATTGGCGGTGCATTTTGCGCTGCTCTCGACGCGCGATTTGCCTACGGTCATTGCCGGATTCGTCAGCATGGTGGCGGTCGGTATTGTGGGGGACTTGCTTGAATCGTGGCTCAAGCGTTGTGCCGGAGCCAAAGACAGCGGCCGCGTTTTTCCGGGACACGGCGGAATGCTCGATCGCATCGATAGCATGACCGCGGCGCTGCCACTGGCGGCATTGGTATTCGTCTAAACTAGCGCATGGCGCTGCCACTGGCGGCATTGGTATTCGTCTAAACTAGCGCATGAATGCATCCCGACAGGTCGTAATTCTGGGATCCACCGGCAGCGTGGGCTCGAGCACGCTCGATGTCATCGCGCGCCATCCGGAGCGCTTCAGGGTCGTCGCGCTCACCGCTCACCGGCAGATCGAAGCGCTCTTCAACCAGTGCATCGAATTCCGGCCGCAATATGCGGCGGTAGGCGATCCAAAGAGCGCCGAACTATTGTTCGCCAGGCTGCGGGCAGCGGGCAGCGCAACGCAGGTGCTGTGCGGCGAGCAGGCGCTCGAACAGGTTGCAGCCTTGCCGCAGGCTGACACGGTGATGGCGGCGATCGTCGGAATCGCCGGGTTGCGCGCGGCCTTCGCGGCAGTACAGGCCGGCAAGCGAGTGCTGCTTGCCAACAAGGAGGCGC
>JACPTJ010000220.1 GCA_016192835.1 Betaproteobacteria bacterium | reverse complement strand
TTCCCGTCTCGCGATGCTGCTGCTCGCCGCCCTGGTGCTCGCGCTGTTTCTGCTGCCTTGGGTAGCGGGACGCTATCCGATCTACCTCGCGATCCAGATCCTGATCCTGGCGGTGTTCTCGATCGGCTTCAATCTGCTGTTCGGCTACTCGGGCCTGCTCTCATTCGGCCAGGCCGGATTTTTCGCGATCGGCGCGTACGGCTGCGCCAAGATCCTGCTCGCGGTGCCCAACCTTTTGCTCGGACTCGCGGGCGGCGTCGCGGCCGCCGGAATCGCGGCCGTGGTGCTCGGCATTCTGTCCGTCCGTCACACCCGCATCTACTTCTCCATGCTGACCCTCGCATTCGGCATGATGATTTTTTCCATCGCCTGGAAGTGGCGGGATTTCACCGGCGGAGACGACGGGCTGGTGGGAATTCCGCGCGCGCCGCTGGAGATCCCCGGTGTACTGAGCATCGACGTTTCCGCCATGGGGCATTATTACTACGTCGTTCTGGTGCTGTCGCTGCTGGCGATTGCGGCCATGTACCGGCTGGTGCACTCGCCGCTCGGGCTGACGCTGCAGGCCATCCGGGACAGCGAAAGCCGCGCTGAATTCGCCGGCGTGCCGGTGCGCAAGTACCGCCTGATTGCGTTCATCATCGCCGGGCTCTACGCGGGACTGGCGGGCGCGTTGCTTACGCCGCTCGAGAATACGGTGACGCCCCCCGTTGCGCATTGGAGCACCTCGGCCGAACCGGTGATGGCGACCCTGCTGGGCGGAGTCCACTCTTTTGCCGGCCCTATCGTAGGCGCTTTCCTCTTCTTCATGATCAAGGACATCATCGTCCGCTACACCGAGTACTGGCTGATCTGGTTCGGCGTCATCGTGGTGGCCCTGGTCATAGGGTTTCCGGGCGGCGTCATGAGCATTTTCGCGAAGCGGCGCCTGCCGTGGAGTCACGCCCGGCCCTCAACGACCCAGCCAGACAATCCGGCCGCCCCCCAACGTCATGACAGAATTTCTGAAGATTGAAAGCGTCGCGAAGCGCTTCGGCGACTTCGCGGCCATCAACGGCGTGTCCCTGACGCTCCCCGCGGACCGGCTTACCGCCATCATCGGCCCGAACGGCGCCGGCAAGACAACGCTCATCAATCTGGCTACCGGGGCGCTGTTCCCCGACTCAGGCACGATGCACTTCAAAGGCGAAGCGATCACCCGTCTGCCCATCCACCGCCGGATCCACAAGGGGTTGTCCCGGTCGTTTCAGATCATGAACATCTTCGCGCGGCTGTCGGTGCTCCAGAATATCCTCGTGCCGGTGCTCTCGCGGCGCGGACGCGCCGGCATGCCTTTCTCCAAAATGGAGCGGGAACAGGAAGCTGTGACCGAAGCCCGGCGTATCCTCGGAGAAATCGGTCTGCTCGATGAACAGAACGACCCGGCCGGCGAGCTCTCGCACGGAGACCAGCGGCTGCTGGAATTGGGAATCGCGATCGCCCCCGCGCCGGAACTTTGTTTCCTCGACGAGCCCTCCTCGGGATTGACTCCCGTCGAGCGCGCGAGGGTGCTGGACCTGATCCGCAAGCTGTCCGCCGCGCGGCATACGACTTTCGTGATCGTCGAACACGACATGGACGTGGTGTTCTCGCTTGCGGACTGGATCGTCGTGATGAACCGGGGCCAGGTGCTGGCCGAAGGGCCCCCTGCCGAGATCCGGGAGAACCGCGCGGTGCGGGAAATCTATCTCGGCGAGGAGTTGACTGCGTGATTCTCGAGGTCCGCGACCTGGTGACCGCGTACGGTTTGGGCGCGGTGATTAACGGCATTTCATTCGACGTCGAGGCCGGAGAAGTCGTCTGCCTGCTCGGCCGCAACGGCGCCGGCAAGACCACTACGCTGCGCAGCGTCATGGGGCTCACTTCCCCGCGTAGCGGGCGGATCGAATTCAAAGGAGAGGACATCACCGGACGCCAGCCATTCGAGGCCGCCCGGCTCGGGATCGGCTACGTACCTGACGACCGGCGGATTTTCCCGGACCTGACGGTTGAGGAGAACCTCGAGATCGTGCGGCGGGTGATCCGCCGGGACGGCCAGTGGACGTTGGAGCGCGTCTACCGGCTGTTCCCGGTGCTGACGGATTTGCGGGCCAACCACGGCTCCGGCCTCTCGGGCGGAGAACAGAAGATGCTGGCCATCGGCCGGGCTCTCATGGGGAATCCGACTCTCCTGATTCTGGACGAGCCATCGGAAGGCCTGAGCCCGCTGATGGTCAAAACGCTGATCGAGGCCATCCGTCAGATCCAACGGGAAGGCGTCACTCTCCTTATCGCCGACCAGAACGTCAAATTCGCCCGCCGCGTCGCCAGCCGCGGCTACATCATGGAGGAGGGGAATATCTGCCATTCCGGTCAGCTCGAAGAGCTGTGGGCGAACGAGCAGATACTCCGGCGCTACCTGGCGGTGTGATGACGGCTCGCGCCGGCGAAATCAGTTTTCGCTGAGCAGCGACTGCGCAGTCTTCGTGCAGACCCATTCGCGCTCGCCTGCCGTGAGTCCCGGAATGGCATCGATCGCGGCCATCGGCTGTGCGGGTCCCATGTCGAACGGATGGTCGGTACCGATGACGACGCGGTCGGCGCCTACGCGGCTGATCAGATGGCGCGCGGCCATGGGGTCGTGCGTCAGGGCGTCGAAATAGAAGCGACGCAGCAGATCGGCGGGTGAGGTCTGCGTGCTGACCTTCGGTTCGGGCCGCACCTTGTGGCCGTGCACGAAGCGCCCGATCTGGTACGGCACGTAGCCGCCGCCGTGTGCGCACAGGATGCGCAGCGTCTTCAACTCGTCGAGCGCGCCGCTGAACATGAGGTGCGCGACCATGAGCGTGGTATCGAGCGGGAAACCGACGAAGTTGTCCAGGTAGTATGCGTCCATGCCGCCATGCGCCAGACACTGGTAGGGATGGGCAAAAATGAAGCAGCCGAGTTGCTCGATGGTTTTCAGCAGTTTGCGAAACCTTGCGTCGGCAAGCGCGACTCCCTCGATTGAAGTGGCGATCTCGACCGCCTTGAACTTGTGCTCCTTCACCGCGCGTTCGAGCTCGGTAATCGCTGCGTCCGGATCCTGCATGGGCAGTGTCGCCATGCCGCGCAGCCGTGACGGCCGCTGCGCGACCATTTGCGCGATGCCGTCGTTGCTGAGCTTCGCGGCGGCGAGCCCGGCATCCGGAGAAAGTCCGTAAAAATAAATCGGCGGCCCGACCGAAATTGCCGCGATGTCGAGTCCCACGCGGTCCATCCACTCGACCTTGGCGTCCACGCTGTAGAACGCAGGCTGCAATTCGGCCATCCGCCCGTGGGCGTTGAAGTAGCGCTTGCCGTTTTTCTCCTCGAAGCGGGTCTTGAAGCGCTCCGGGTCGCGCTGGATCGCGTCGATGATGGTGGGCGGAATGACGTGGTTATGCAGATCGATGTTGCTCATGATGAATCCAGCTCCTGTGCGTTGTGGTGGAACGGTTACGTAATCAGGGAACCTCGACGTCGAGCAGCGGCGCGTACTGCTGGGCGCCGAAGATATCGGAGTCGCCCGCGCTGCCGCTCGGGCGCAGCCGGTAGATCGTGAACTTGACCGCGCAGCCGGGATCGTATTCGACGAAATCGGAAATCCGCTCGTCGGGAATACGATAGAGCCTCGCGACCGACTCGCGCGTGAGCACGCGCGCGCGCCTGACCCGCTCGTAATTCCCGCGGTCGCGGAAAATGATGTCGAAAGTGATCTTGTCGACGCCTGCGTTCTTGCTGCGGATCGTTTTCGCCAGCTCGCTGAGTTTCTTGGAGGTCATCGGCGGGTCTCCTTTTCAAACGCCGGCTTCGGTCAGATGGGTGCGGAATAATTCCATCGGATCAGACACCGCGACGGTGTGGTTCAGCGTCCAGCGATAGGCCGGGCTCGCGCGCAGGACCTCATCGAGCGGAAACGCGACCGAGCCGGCCGTGCCCTTGACGTCGGGAAGACGCGCGTAGAACATCTGGCGCAGGCCGATCATCGCGACTTCTTCCGCCATCTCGCTGCTTGGCGCGACGCCCTGCACCAAGACGCAAAGCTCGTGCCCCGGCTTGTCGCGCAGCGGCTCCAACTCTCCCATCACGCCGTCGCGGCCGTAGACCGTATAGTGCAGCTCATAGCCCGCGCTGCCAAACCGCTCCCGCACCTGATTTCTCGCCCATTCGATCACGCGATCGACGTTGGCGATCGTGTAGGGATCGCGGATTCCGCACAAGCCGACGTAGCGCTCGCCGACCTTGCCGGAACCTTCGAGCTTCACGCGCGTCACATCAGCCGGCACGAACCGCGGCCCGGTGATTCGCGTGGTCCGTTCGTCGAATTGCTCGTAGCGGCAGTGCGGCATGTCCAGCATGCCGCCGGCGACGAATTCCTGATACGGATTGGAGCGCTCGTACATCGCGTGTCCCGCCACCGATGCCACGGTGCAGCGCTGCGGCGGGTGCATGGCGGTGACCTTCACGTCATGCTGCGTGATCTCGCCCAGCACGGTCTCCTTGCCGCCGTAGGGCTCGGCGCAGAACGACGCGCACTCGAGCACCTTGCCGAGGTAATAGGAAAGGTCGTCCGGGAAGCCGTGGTGAATCGCGGGGGCCGCGAATATCGCGGCATCGGAGCTGCGCCCGCCGATGATCACGTCGGCGCCTTGCCTGAGCAGCGCGATGAACGGGTGCACGCCGGCCATCGCGACGATCCGCTGCGTCGCATCGAGCTCGGATTCGGCGAGCTCCGGGCGCCCGTCGAGCCCCAGCACTTTTTCGCCGGCGCGGATTTTCGCGCGCAGGTATTCCGGGGCGACTTCGGAATAAAAATAGCCGAGGCGGAATTTCTTCAGGCCGTGTTTTGCCGCGAGGTCCCTGATGATCCGCACGTAAAGATCGACGCGGCTGTTGGACCCGGTGTCCCCCGACGAGCCGATGATCATCGGCACGCCGAGCTTGCGCGCGGCCAGCAGCATCTGCTCGAGGTCGTGGCGCTGCCAGCTTTCCGGACTGGTGCAGATATCCGCGCCGAGCGGCACCGGGCCGACATCGTCGCTGCCTGAATCGGCGGCAATGTAGTGCGGTCCGGCCGCCACGCCGAGTTGGAAGCTGGCAGTGCGTAACGGCGCAAACCCCAGGTGCCCGTTGGGACAGATGATCTTGAGCGATTGCATATGAGTTCTCTTCAGAAAACGGCGATCAGGTCTTCGAATACAGATGGCACGCGACCTCGTGCAATCCCCCGGCATCGACGGTCACGGGCCGCGGCGCCTCGCTCCGGCAAACCGGCATTACATGCGGGCAGCGCGGATGGAACCGGCAGCCCGGCGGCGGCTTGAGCGGCGAGGCCGGGTCGCCCTGCGGTCGCACGCGCGGCTTGTCGTCGCCACCGCCATCGAGTCGCGGCACCGCCGCGAGCAGGCTCTGGGTATACGGATGCGCTGGCGCGGTGAGAATGCCGCGTGCCGCGCCGATCTCGACGATCTCGCCCAGGTACATCACCGCCATGCGGTCGCTCACGTAGCCAACAACCGACAGATTATGCCCGATGAACAGAAAGGTGAGCGCGAAATCGCGCCGCAGGTCCTGCAGCAGATGCAGTATCTGCGCCTGAATCGATACGTCGAGCGCCGACACCGGCTCGTCGCAGACCACGAATTCGGGTTTGACGATCAGCGCGCGCGCGATGCCGATGCGCTGGCGCTGGCCGCCGGAAAACTGGTGCGGAAAGCGGTTCAGGTGCAGCGTTTTCAGCCCGACGCGTTCGAGCATGGCGGCGACCTCATCGCGCGCCTGACGGCGCGTTGCGCGCTGATGTATCCGCAGCGGCAGGCCGACGATCTGTTCCACGGTCTGCCGCGGATTGAGTGACGCATAGGGATCCTGAAAAATGATCTGCATGCGCCGCCGCAGCGCTTTCATGCGCTCGGCACCCGCCGCGGTGATGTCTTCGCCTTCAAAGAAGACTTGTCCCGCGGTTGGCGGCTGCAGACGCAACACGACGCGCGCGAGCGTGCTCTTGCCGCACCCGCTCTCGCCGATGAGTCCCAGGGTTTCACCGCGCGCGATGCCAAAGCTCACCGAATTGAGCGCGTGCACCAGGTAATCGCGGCGCGCGATCAAGCGCCCGAACAGGCCTTTGCGCGTATCGAAGGTCTTGTCCACTTTGCGTGCCTCGACCAGCGGAGTTCCGGGCGCTGTCATTGACGCTCCCCGGCGCGGATACAGCGCGCCTGTCTGCCAGCACCGAGATCGCGCATGTCGATGCGTGTGCGGCAGGCGGATATTGCGAGCGGACACCGGCCCAAAAAGCGGCATTCGTCGGGCAGATCGACGAGTTCAGGCACGTTGCCCTCGATCGGCCTGATCCTGAAATCCGGATCCGCGAGCTTCGGAATCGAGGCGATGAGGCCGCGAGTGTAAGGATGACCGGGGTCGGCAATCACGCGCCGGGTGGGCCCGACCTCAACCGCCTGGCCCGCATACATCACGAGCACGCGGTCGCAATACTGGGCCACGACGCCGAGATCGTGCGTGATCAGCACCACCGTCATGCCGAGCTCGCGCCGCAGCGATGCGAGCAGATCGAGCACCTGCGCCTGGATCGTGACATCAAGCGCGCTCGTGGGCTCATCCGCGATCAGGAGCCGCGGACGGCAGGCGAGCGCAATCGCCAGCATGATGCGCTGGCGCATGCCGCCGGAAAACTCGTGCGGATACTGCGCGAGACGGGTTCCCGGCGCGGGTATTCCCACCAGCGCCATGATTTCCAGCGCCTGCTCGCGCAAGCCGCGCGCGCCGCGTCCTTCGTCATGCTCGTGCAGCGTTTCCAGAATCTGCGCGCCCACCGTCAGCGATGGATTGAGGGATGTCAGCGCATCCTGCAGCGTGATAGCGATCTCCTTGCCGCGAATCCGGCGCATTTCACCGCGGCCGAGCCCCACCAGCTCGCGGCCGTCGAAGCGTATCGAACCCGCGGCAATGCGCCCCGGAGGGCGGACCAGCCCGAGAACGCTCGCGAACGTGACGCTCTTGCCGGAGCCCGACTCACCGACGACGCCGAGACATTCGCCCGGCTCGACGTCGATGTCGACGCCGTCGACTGCCTTGACGAGCCCGAGCTGCGTTTGAAACTGGGTCTGCAGCCCACGTATGCTCAGCAGGGGCGCTAACGCGGGAATTGCGTTCATTGCCGCAGTCTCGGGTCGAAGGCGTCGCGCAATCCCTGACTTGCGAGGTTGATCGCGAGAACCAGCAAAAATATCGCAACGCCAGGAAACGTGCCGACCCACCAGGCGTCGCTCAGAAACGAACGGCCGTCCGCGACCATGGAACCCCACGAGGCGAGCGGCGGCTGCATGCCCAGGCCGAGAAACGACAGGCTCGCTTCGAGAATGATGATCGTCGCCATGCGTGTCGTCGCGACGACAATCAGCGGCGACATGATGTTGGGCAGGATCTCGCGCAGCATGATGTGCGTGCGGGAGGCGCCGACCGCGCGCGCCGCTTCGACGTATTCAAGCTCGCGCGTCGCCAGCGTCTCGCCGCGCACGACCCTGCACGAAATCGTCCACTCCTTGTAGACGAGCGCGAGGACGATGTTTTGCAGGCCGGGACCCATCATGCCCATGAGCCCGATCGCGAAGATGAGGTAGGGAAAGCCGAGCAGCACGTCCACGATGCGGGAGATGACCCCATCGACCGCGCCGCCGAGATACCCCGCGGCGAGTCCGGCGAGCGTGCCCACGAGCGTTGCCAGCAGCACGACCGCGACCCCGATGAAAATGGAAATTCGCGCGCCGTAGATGATGCGCGACACAATGTCCCGGCCGAGAGAATCGCAGCCGAACACGTAGGACCACTCGCCGCCTTCCATCCATGCGGGCGGCTGCAGGCGGCGCAGCAGATCCGTATCGTATGGGTCGTGCGGCGCCAGCCATGGCGCGAGCAACGCCATGGCGACGAACAGCACGACACCGGCCGCCGCTGCGATCGCCAGCCGGTCGCGCGTGAACTTGCGCAAATTGATCCGCAGAATTGAATCCCGCCGGCCGGCGGCGGACGGGGCTGCGGCGGTCATAGTTTCACCCGCGGATTGAGCAGCGTGTAGAGCACGTCCGCCGCGAAGTTGACGGTGACGTAAATCACGGCGATCACGAGCACGCCCGCCTGCACCAGCGGGAAATCGCGTGAGTAGATGCCCTCGACGATGACGCGGGCGAGGCCCGGCCAGCCAAACACCATTTCCACGATCGTGTTTCCGCCCAGCAGGTAGCCCGTCTCCAGCGCCGCGACGGTCACGGTCGGAATCAGCGCGTTCTTCAGCGCGTGGCGGACCAGCACGCGGGCGCGGCTCAGGCCCTTGGCTTCGGCGAACACGATGTAGTCCTGTTGCAGCACTTCGATCATCGACGTCCGTGTGACCCGCATCAGCAACGCCGCCATCGCAAGTCCCAGGGTCACGGCCGGCATGAGGATATGATGCAACGCGTTGAGAAATGCGGCGTAGCGGCCCTGGACCAGGCTGTCGAACAGGATCATGCCGGTGATGCGGGGCACCTCGAACGCGTAATCGATGCGCCCCGACACGGGCATCCATCCGAGGTGCACCGCGAAGAGCAGGATCAGCATGATCCCGAGCCAGAAGCCGGGCATCGACACCCCGATGAGCGAAATGACCGTCGCGGCCTTGTCGATGAGAGAACCGCGCCGCACCGCCGCCAGCACGCCGAGCGGGATTGCCACCGCCAGTGCGATCAGCATTGCGACGATCGTGAGCTCGATCGTGGCCGGCAGGCGCTCGGCTATCACTTCGGCCACGGGGCGGCGATGGAAGAAGCTGCGGCCGAAATCGCCGCCGAGCGCATTCTTTACGAAACGAACGAAACGCTCCGCAACCGGCAGATCGAGCCCCATGTCGCGGCGCAGGCTCTCCTTCTGCTCGGCGGTCGCGAGCTGATCGCCCAGCATGATCTCGACCGGATCGCCGGGTGTCAGCGCCATCATCAGGAAAACGACGAGGCTGATCCCGATCAGGACCGGAATCAGTTGCAGCAAACGCTCGACGATAAAACCCAGACGCACGAGGCGGGCTGTTACGCGTTACGTGGCGATATCAGTTCGCAAGATACGCGCGATGCAGGTTAATGCGGCTGTCGGAGCCCGGCTCCCAGCCACGCAGCCGCTTGCTGACCGCGTAAATGTCCTGCGGCACCCACAGGAATATCCACGGCGCCTCGGCCGCGACGATTTTCTCGGCCTGGTGGTAGAGGTCGGCGCGTTTCGCGCGGTCAATCTCGGTGTCGGCGGCGTCGAGCAGGCGGTCGACCTGCGGGTTCGAAAAGCCCGACGTATTGCCGCGATCCTTCGTCTTCAGCGTTGGCACGAAGATGCCGGTCGGATCGAGCGCGCCGCTGCCCCACGAGTTCATGTACATGTCCCGCTCCTTCTTTGCGGCGCGCCAGATCGGGGTCAGCACGGCGCCTTCCCACACCTGAACCTTGGTGCGGATCCCGACCTTGGTCAGCATCGAGGCGATCGCCTCTGCCTGGTCCTTGAACGCGCCCTCGACATCGAGCGTGACATCGATGCCCTTGGCGTATCCCGCCTCGGCGAGCAGCTTTTTCGCCCGGTTGGGATCGTAGGCGTATACCTTCAAGCCCGGCTTGGAGCCGAAAGACTCGGGACTGAGCACGCCCGCAACCGGCGTGGCGGTATTGCCGAGCAGGCGGTCGATCAGGAGCTTCTTGTCGACCGCGTGGTTGGCGGCCTGCCGCACGCGCACGTCGCTGAATGGCGGCCGGGTCACGTTGAGCGCGATGAAAAACGTACGCGTGCCGTTTGCTTTTACGACCTTCGCCTTGCCGCTGCGCTCTATCGTATTGATGGCGAAAACCGGGACTTCGTTGACGATGTCCACCTCGCCTGCCATCAGCGCGGCCATGCGCGATGCGTTTTCGGGAATGATCTTGAAAATCACGCGATCGACCCTGGCGGCCCCGGTGGGTGGAATCGCCGTCGCCCCGCCGTAATAATCCGCGAAGCGTTCCATGATGATGCTGTCGCCGCGCCGCCACTCGACCAGCTTGAACGGGCCCGTGCCATTCGCCTGGGTCGCGAGCGCGTCGCTGCCCACCTTCTCCACGAACTTCTTGCTCACGATTTCCTGCACGGGCAGCATGCGCGGGAACACCGGCCATGGCTCCTTCAACTTGAAACGAACCGTGTAGGTGTCGACGATTTCGGTGCTCGCGAGCGGTCCCAGCAGTCCCTGCCGCGGACTGGTTTGACCGCCCATCGCTTTTGGCCGGGTCAGGCGGTCGAACGTGAACTTCACGTCCTCGGCGGTCATTTCATCGCCGCTGTGGAACTTGACGCCTTTGCGCAGTTTTGCCTCGTAGGTGAGCGAGTCGATCTGGCGGACCGATTCAGCCAGCTCAGGCACGACCTCGCTCTTGCTGGTCTGGGTCATGATGCCGTCGTAGAGGTTGCGGATGATCGTTTCCGTTTCGCGCTTGCGATGGTTGGCCGGATCGAGGGTCAGCGCGTCCTGCGTGAAGCCGACGCGGACTTCCGCCGCGACTGCAGGCCCCGGCGCAAGCACGATGCCGCAGGCAATCAACACGCGTCCCAACAGCGCGCCGCGGAGGCGGAAAATCCTGGCCGGATCAATCGAACGGATCGTCGTCATCGTAGCACCTCGCATTTGAGTTTCACGGATACGCACCACTGTCGCGGCCCGGGCCGCGCTCAATCGACTTCGATTTCCAGCAGCGGACCGTACTGCTGGCAGCCCAGAATATCCCAGTCGCCGGGACTGCCGCCGGGCCGGAGGCGGTAAATGGTGAATTTGATCGCATTCGCGACATCGAACTCGACGAAATCGGATATTCGCTCCGGCGGAATGCCGAAATAGCGGGCCACGCTTGCGCGCGTAAGCACTTGGCTCCTGACCACTCGCCGATAAGTTTCCCGGTCCGGGAAAATCACGTCGAAGGTGATCTGATTGACCCCCGCGTTTTTGCTGCGTATCGTCGTCGCCAGCTCGCTCAACCTTGCCTTGCCCATGATCTTGCTCCTAAATGCCCGCCTCCGCCAAGTGGACGGGAAACAGCTCCAGCGGATCGTCGATCGGAACCGTATGATTGACATTCCACACGTAGCCGGGAGATGAGCGCATCGTTTTCTTGGTAGTGGCCGCGGTGCCTGCGGTCCCCTTGACGCCGGGTATGCGCGCAAGAAAAAACATCCGCACCGCGTAATCGGTCAGCTTTTCGGCAAGCTCCGCGGTGTCCGCGAGCCCTTCCACCACGATTCCCAGCTCGTGGCCCCGGATTTCCTTCACCGGCTCGAGTTCGCCCATGACGCCGTTCTTGCCGAATACGTGGAAGTAAAGCTCGTAGCGTTCATGCGCGAAACGCTTGGCCACGCTGCCGCGGCACCACTCGATCGTGGCCTCGATGTGCTGCACGATGTGCGGATCGCGCACCCCGACGAATCCCATGTAGCGCTCGCCGACTTTTCTCGCGCCTTCGATTTTCATCTGCAGCCGGGCGGACGGAAGCCATTGGGCGCCGGTGATTCTGCACGTGCGCTCGTCGTACTGCTCGTAGCGGCAATCGCGCATGTCCAGCGTGCCGCCCAGCGTGTGCTCGTAGTACGGGTTCTCCCGCTCATACATCGAATGCCCGGCCACTGATGCGATCGTGCATCGCTGGTCGGGGTGATACGGGGTGATCTTGATGTCGTCGTGGGAAATGGTCCCGATCACCGTTTCCTTGCCCATGAAGGGTTCGGCCACCAGCGAAGCGCATTCGATCATCTTGCCCATGTGGTAGGCGAGCGCTTCCGGAAAACCCGCCCGGATGCAGGGCGCCGCGGTGAAGTTGATGTCCCCGCAACGGCCGCCGATGATGACATCGGCCCCCATGTCGAGCAGCTTGACGAACGGTTGTATCCCCGCGACCGCGACGATCCGGGTTGCGCGATCGATCTCCTCCTCGTTAAGCGCGGGAAAACCGCCCAGCCCGGCGAGTTGCGCGCCGCTGGCGAGCCGCCGCTTCAAAAAGCTCTTCGCGACTTCCGAATAAAAATGGCCCACTTTGAACCGCGGAATGCGATGCTGCTCCGCGATCTCCTTGATCATGCCGACGAATAGATCGACGGCATGGTTGCTCCCGCTGTCACCGGCCGAGCCGATAATGAGCGGGATGCCACGCTCACGCGACGCCGTCAGGAAAAGCTCCAGCTCCTCCCGCGCAAAAAGCCCGAGCTGCATGTCCTCGCCGAGGTAAACGGGTCCCGGATCAGAGCTGCCGGCGTCGGCCACCACGTAGTCCGGATCGGTCGCCATGCCGCGCCGGAAACTGTCCGGACTCGAAGGCGCGGTACCGAGATGGCCGGTGGAAATCAGGACTCGCATGGTCTGGTTGCGCATGACTGCTCCCGTCTGGGCCGGCTTACGCCGAATGCTGCCGTGGTGCGTGGAAATAGGCCTTGTTTTCAGCCAGCGCTTCAAAGCGGCTCAACGCGCTCAACGTCTTTTTCCTGTCCGCCACGCTCAACTCGTGCAACAGCGTATTGATCAGAATCATCGGCGCGCAATGAAACGCGACGAAGGATGCGGACTCGGCCGGGGCGTAAAGGCTCAGCTCTCCCCTGAGGGGGGACGTGGGACCGTCCGTGATGGTGAGCGTTTTTATGCCGCGTTCCCGTGCGAATCGCAGCAGCTCGACCAGCTCCCTCAGGTAGCGCGGAAATCCGATGACCACCAGCAAGGCCCCCCGGCCCGATCGATTGAGGCGGTCGTAGGTTGTGGTGGTGACCTCGAGAATCCGCGTCGCGGAAATCCCGATCTTCGCAAGCCCGAACCAGAGATGGTAGGCGAGCGGCGCCGTGCTGCGCGTTCCGGCGACCAGAACCTCCGAAGCACCACGCATTGCGCTCACCGCGTGCGCGAGCTCCTGGGGAACGTGGGTCTGCTGGAGATAGGAGATGTTTTCGATCTCCTTCCGGATCACGCGGGAAAGCGTATCTTGCCGGGAGGGACTGGAGGAATACGTCAGCTTGAAGCGATCGGGACCTTTCAGGTCAGCCCGGACGACTCTCCTGATCTCCTTCTGCAGCGCCGGATATCCAGCAAAACCCGCCGCTTTCGAAAAACGCACGATGGTAGCTTCGCTGACGCCGCAGGCCCGGGCGAGTTGCTTGATGGTTGAAAAAGCCACCGTTTGATAGTTGGCCAGCACATGCCTCGCGAGCAATTGCTGATTGGGAGAGAGTGCGGCGGCGCGCTCTCTGAGCTGGCTCAGCAACGGCGACAATTGCGGCATGGCGCTCCGGCACTGCGGCCGGGAATGAAATTAATATTTCACATGATGAACATATGAAACTATTATGTCAACTGGTATATCAAGCGTGGGCGTAGGATGGGTTAGGCCGTCAGGCCGTAACCCATCGTTCCGCCGTTTCGTCCGGTGGGTTACGCTGCGCTAACCCACCCTACAAGTTCTTCAAACGCCGTATCGTCAGACCGGATTGCGGCCGACGAAGTACTCGCTGTCGGGATCCGTGGTCGGGTTCAGCCCCGATTTCTGCAATCCCTCGCGCAATACCTTCATGTGACGGTCGACGATCTTCATCGTCGGCTGGCGCAGCGGGCCGCCGTTGAAGCCGGAGAGCCAGCCCTCGTACTTCCAGATGTGGCGATTGATGAAATTGGTTGCCGACATGTAGCTGTTGGCAACGAACTTGTGCGCCATGCGGGCGGGATGAATCTGCCAGAAAATTTTCATCGCGTCGTCGAATTTTCCCTCGTTTATCATCTTGAACATGCGCGGAACCGAGTCGCCGTAGTATTCGCTGTCGCTGGTTCCCATGAATTGCATCGGCACCAGACCGGCGAGCGGTATGCCGTCGGCTTCGACCGGGAAAGTCACGACGACGTCCTTCGAATGGTTCTTCCAGGCCTGCACGAAGCCCGCCACGGTCGGCATTCCGGATTCGGCCTTGATCGCGACGATGTTCGGTATGTCCTTGATCATTTGCTTGACCAGCTCCGGGTCCATACCGGCCGGGTGCACGCGTTCGAATCCCCACAGCGGCACGGGGAAAATAATCACTCCGAGCCGCGTCGCATCGCAGAACGCCTTGGTGTAATCGTAAATCTGCTTGCTGGTGGTGGCGTAGAAGTTGGCAGGGTACGACAGCAGCACCAGATCCGCGCCCGCTTTCTCGGTAGCCTGCACCACTTCGATGTTTTCCTCGAGCGTATTGAATGCGGCGTGGTGGATAAGCGCGAGCTTGCCGCCCGCCTCATCGTGCGCCCACTGCGTGAACTGCACGTATTCGGGTACGGTGATCGCGACTTCCGACACCAGCAGCGTGCCCCAGAACCCGTACTCTATTTCCTTGCGGATGTCGAACCGGATGCCCTTCTCGTTCAGTCTCTTCAGATCCCGCGAGAACGACGGAATCACGACATTGGCGACCCCGCGCATGTTTTCCCGCGCCCATGCCCGTGCTTCATTTTTCCCGTAACGAACCATAGTTAATGCTCCCGATCACAGTTGGACAACGTTAAACCATCCAGAACAGAGGCAACCGCAGTCACACCGCAGGGTTGACCTGTTCACTTTTTTCCCTTGACGGACAGACCGACGGGCAGTCGTGTCCCCAACCCGCGCTGCCGCGCCTTTTCAAAGCACATCTCCGCAACCGCGATATCCTGCAGCCCGGAACCCACCGATTTGAACAGTATGATGTTATCGGCCCGCTGGCGCACCGCCCGGCTGCCCTGCACCAGATCCGCCAGCGCCACGATCCTGGACGCGAAATCCACGCCGGCCGCGCGCGCCGCCAGCAGGTCGCCGGTCTCGTGCATCACTTCCTCAGGTACATCGGCAACGATCAGCTCGGCGCGCCGTATGACTTCGGGGTCGACCTCAAACTGCTCGGGCAACGTCGAGCCGATCGATGTCACCAGCGTGCCGGGTTTCAGCCACGCGCCTTCCAGTATGGGGGTTTCGTCGCGCGAACGCGCCGCGGCGATGACGAGATCCGCCCCGGCAATCGCGGCACGCGCACTGTCCACTGCCCGGCATTCGAGCTTCAGTTCCTGCGAGAACTTGCGGGCGAAGCCCTCGCGGCTTGCCGGGGTGGGGCTGAAAACCGCGAGCGATTTGAACGGGCGCACTGTTGCAATCGCGCTCGCGTGTGCCTGGGCTTCCTGCCCCGCGCCCAGCACGGCGACGTTGATACCGCCGGGCGGCAGCAACCGGTCGACCGCGACCGCGGTCGTTCCGGCGGTGCGCATCGCGGTAATGTGTTTGCCGTCGAGCAAACATACGAGCTCCGCGGTTGCCTGGTCCCACAGCGGGATCAGGTAACTCGACTGCGGCGTGCGCGCGCGGCCGATGATCTTGACTCCCATGCAGCGGCCCGAAGCAGACAATGCTGCCAACACCCGCAACCACGCGCTGCCCTTGCGCGCAACCACCCGCGGCGGCGCGGCCTGCGGGTCGTCCGGCGCCTGATAGGCCGAAGCGAGGCAGGCTATGACCTCCGGCCAAGTCAGGAGCCGCTCGGTATCGGCTTCGGACAGAAACAATAATTGAGTGGACACCCTTCACTTCACGGCATACGGATTGACCGGTGAGCCGACCCCGCCGGTGATCGGCAGCGCGGGCGCGACGAACAGGAACTCGTAGCGCTCGTCCTGCGCGCAGTCCTTCGCGAGCACGCCGAGATCGAAGATCTCGCCAACCGTGAGCCCCATGATCGGGATCGCGATCCAGTGCCACGGCTGGTTGGTGTCCTCGAACTCGTTAGGCCGCACTTCAGCGCCCCAGGTGTCCGTGACAATTGCCGCGACTTCCTTCTTATGCAACCAGTCGAGTGTCTCGAAGGCCAGCCCCGGCGCATCGCCGCCCGAGTAGCCGTCCCAGTTCTGGTCGGCGAACTTGCGCTCGACGTGGCCGGTGCGAACGAGCAGGAAATCGCCGCGCTTGACTTCGACGCCGAGCTTCTTGGCGGTGTAATCGAGGATCTCGTTG
>JACPTJ010000219.1 GCA_016192835.1 Betaproteobacteria bacterium | reverse complement strand
TCGTAGGCGGCAGGGTAGCCACCGGTGATCGGCATGTCGAGCGTCATGCAGCCTTTCGCGGCGAGCGCCGCGGCGATGCTGCGCACGGGCGCCGGCCCCAGCGTGCTGCCGGTGGCGAAAATGGTTCCCGGCCGGACCGTCTGGATGACGCCTTTTTCGCCGAATACGACCTCATTGGTCTGTGCGCGATCGAGGACGAGGCTGATGATGATATCGCTGCGGCCCGCGACCTCCGCTGATGACGCGCATGCGGTTGCCCCGGCATTTTTCAATTCGGCCACCGGTTCATCGCGCACGTCGTGCACGGCGACGTGGAATCCGGCCTTGACCAGGCGCTCGGCAATCGGTTTGCCGATAATGCCGAGTCCGATCACACCTACGTTGAATGTCATTGCCACTCCTTCACAGTTTGATCCATATCAGATTCGCGCGCCAAACCGGTATCATGATTCCACAGTTCTTATATCATGCGCTACACTTCCTGCGTAAGAGCAGCATCCCGGATCACCGCAAAGTCCTGTCACGTTCAGAGAACGCGTGCCTAATATGATCGAGAACTCGACACCGATACTGGTTGGCTGCGGCGATATCACGGATCTCACCACCCCGTTTGAACGGGGCCGCTCTCCGTACGAGCTGATCGCGCAGGCGGGGCAGCTCGCGCTCGCGGATGCGGGCGCGACCGGAATTGCGCAAGCCATCGACACGGTCGCGATGCTGCGCTCCTACACGGATACCTCCCACCGGTTCGCGACGCGGCTCGGCACTTCCAGAAACCCGCCGAAGAGCATCGCGCAGCGCCTGGGAATCGAAGCCGGCCGCTACATCTACACGTGGAACGGCGGCAATATGCCGCAATATCTCGTGAACCTGTTCGCCGAGGCGATCGCGCGCGGCGAGATGCGCGCGGCGCTGGTGGTAGGCGGCGAGGCGTTGCGCACGCAGTACGGCGTGGAGCATGCGAACCTCGACGTCAAGTGGAGCGAGGACCCGGGTGGCGAGCCGGAATTGATCGGGGATCCACGCCGCGGCTGGAACGATCACGAGGATCGCCACAACATGCGCGCGGCGATCACGTTTTATCCGCTGTTTGAGAACGCGATCCGCGGTGCACGCGGCAGGTCGATCGCCGAGCACATGGTTTGCATTGGCAGGCTGATGGCGCATTTTGCGCGGGTTGCCGCGGAAAATGCGCGGGCGACCCGGCGCGACGGTTATTCGGCCGAGCGCCTGACAACGATAGACGCGGAGAACCGCTGGATCGGCTTTCCGTACCCCCGGTTCATGGTTGCCAATGCGTATATCGATCAGGCCGCGGCATTCATCGTCACCTCCGTCGGGACCGCGCGCGAACTCGGAATACCCGAGGCAAAATGGGTCTACCTGCACGGTTGCGCGGACGGACACGATCATTGGTACGTGTCCGAGCGGATCAATTATCATTCTTCGCCTGCGATGCGCGCGGCGTCACGCAAGGCCCTCGACATGGCCGGCAAGAAGATCGGCGATTTGGGCGTTTTTGATATCTACAGCTGCTTCTCGTCGGCGGTCGAAATCGCGTGTCAGGAACTGGGAATTTCCGAGGACGATCCGCGGGGCCTCACGGTTACGGGCGGACTGCCCTATTTCGGGGGGCCCGGCAATAGCTACGTGGTCCATTCGATTTGCGAAATGACGCGCCGGCTGCGCGCCAGACCCGGCGTGTTCGGCATGGTCACCGCCAACGGGAACTGGGTCACCAAGCATTCCTACGGCGTGTATTCGACGACGCCGTTCCAGGGAGCGTGGCGTCGCGAGAGCCCGGAAGTGCTGCAAGCGCAGCTCGACGCGCTGCCCAAACCGCCGTTTACGGAACAGCCATCAGGCGCCGCTACGGTTGAGACCTACACCGTCATGCACGGCAGGAAGGGCCCGGAGTTTGGCGTCATCGTCGGGCGGCTGAATGCGACCGGCGAGCGCTTCATCGCCAATACGCCGGGCGAGCGCGCTGTCCTGCAGGACCTTCAGGACCGCGACAGCCTGGGCCGCCCCGGGACCGTGCAGCATCGCGACGGCCTGAATACTTTCATTCCCCAATGACGTGCAGCGATTCCGGGCCGCATGCTTCAGCGGAATTGCGTACACGCGATACCATGCTCCCTGATCTGCAGATCGCGCTGAACCCGCAATCCATCGCCATCGTCGGTGCGTCGGAAAACCCCAACCGGATCGGCGGGCGGCCGCTCGCGTTTCTCGCGCGCTTCGGTTTCAAGGGGCGCGTCTACCCGATCAATCCCAAGCGCACCGCAACGCAGGGCTTTCGCACTTACCCGACGCTGGCGGATGTTCCAGAGCCGCCGGATGTCGCGGTGATTGCCATCGCGGGCGAGGCCGCGGTCGAGGCGCTCGACGAATGCGGCGCCGCCGGCGTGAAGATCGCAATCGTGATTACCGCGGGCTTTGGCGAAAGCGATCCAGTCCACGGCAAAGAGCGGGAGCGTGAGATGACGCGGCGCGCGCACGCGCACGGCATGCGCATCATCGGCCCGAACACGCAGGGATTGGCGAACTTCGGCACCGGCGCCATCGCGAGTTTCTCCACGATGTTCGTTGAAGTGGAGCCGGCTGACGGCCCGGTCGGAATCATCAGCCAGAGCGGCGCGATGAGCGTCGTGCCGTACGGGCTGCTGAGGCAGCGCGGTATCGGCATCCGCCATGCGCACGCCACCGGCAACGACTGCGACGTGACCGCATGCGAACTGGCGTGCGCCGTCGCCCGGGATCCCGATCTCAGGCTGCTGCTGCTTTATCTGGAAGGCCTGCCGGATCCGCACCATCTTGCCGAGGCGGCCCGCATCGCACGCGCGCGGGAGCTTCCGATCATCGCGCTGAAAAGCGGCCGCACAGCCGCGGGGCAGTTGGCGGCGCGCTCGCACACGGGGGCGCTCGCCAACGAGGACCGCGTGGTCGATGCGTTCCTCGAGCACCACGGCATCCTGCGGGCTCGTGACATGGCCGAGCTGGTGGCGGGCGTGGAGCTTTACCTGAAGGGCTGGCAGCCAGCGGGGAAGCGGCTGGTCGCGGTAAGCAGTTCGGGCGCAACGTGC
>JACPTJ010000218.1 GCA_016192835.1 Betaproteobacteria bacterium | reverse complement strand
GCCATGCTGCCGCATGGCGGCCACTCAACAGTTACAGTATACTGTACAGTAATCTGCTACTCATCTGGGAGCCTGCCATGGGATTTACCGCCAGCGACGTTGTGCCCTTCACCGTGGCGCGCGCCAACCTCTCCGAGTTGGCCGAACAAGCCAAGGCCGGCGCCGAGAAGATCATCACCAAGAACGGCGAGAGTTATGTCGCCCTGATTGATGCCAGCAGACTGGACTACTACCATCTGCTGGAACGCGAGCGCATTCACCTTCTTCTCATAGAAGATACACGGAAGGGACTGGAAGACATCAAGGCGGGACGCGTGCAGGACGCCGACAAAGCCATCGCGAAGCTGCAGCAACACCGCAAGGCCAAGTCAGCAACTGTCGCCCGATCAGCCAAGCGGCGTGACTGACCCGCTCTACCGAGTCGAGCTGACCGCAAGCTTCCTCGAACGGCTCGATGCCGTTGAGGAATTTCTGATAGGCGCGGACGCGCATTTCGCCTATGACGACTTGCTGGCCGAATTGCGCTCGACCGTTATTCCCAACCTGCGCCGATTTCCGCGCATGGGTCGGCGCTACCTCGAGCAGCCACCCCGTTCAGCCGAAGCGATGACTCAGCTTGCTCGCCTTCCGGCTGGCGCGCCAGATGCACTGCGCCAATACCTGTTGGGCGATTACCTGATCCTCTATACGGAGGCTGAGTCGACGGTGTATCTGCTGTCCATCCGCCATCACCGCCAACTCTCGTTTAATTTCGCGCGTCTATGGCCTTCGTAGCGCGCCGACAACCAAGGAGCAGCTGTACTCTATTATTTGCGGTTCTTCAGACATTTCTGTGGGCGGCTAGCGAGCAATTCGCGACAGAGTAGGCAGCAGGTTCCCTCGCCCCTTGTGGGAGAGGGACAGGGTGAGGGGAAAATGCGAGCCGTTCACCCTCACCCCAGCCCTCTCCCATCAAGGGAGAGGGAGCGCGAAAGGTGGGTGCGCTTGCGCACCCTACCCTATGCCGTTGCATCGACGATACCGAATCTTGCCGAGCTGCAATGATTGGCTTAAGTAAGCGCCATTGGGGACGTCGCTCGGTTTCGACTTGCGTGTTCAGCGCGCCGAATCCGCCAGGACGGCGAAGGCTTTATCGAGCGCCGCGTCGGCGCGCGCCAGATGCTGGCCGCAATCTTTCAGCCACTTGAGATCCGCGACTACCTTCGCGCGCTCGTTCGCGAGCATTCGCTTCACCTCCGCGAGCTGCGGCCCGCCGATGCCCTTGCGGCCGAACACCATGTATTCGGCGCTGATGACGTCCTTGAATTCCGTTTCACTCAGCGGCAAAGCCTGCTTCGTGCCGGCTTCATAAATGCGCGCTGCTTCCGCATACGGGATTTCGTGCAGCTTGAGACCCTGCGCGCGGCCGTAGTCGGTCAGGTTGGAAGCGAAATGGTGACCAATGCGAAATGGCACATCGGCCCGTTGCAGCAGCGCATCCGCGATTTCGGTCGTCGTCGAGTAATCCGCCTTGACTTCGGCCAGCGCGCGTTCCCTGTTGACCACGATGCCATCCAGAATTTGCTGAAACAGTTTGAACACCTGCAGTGGCCGCGCGCTCGGGACGGGGTCGTAGGTGCGGTAGTCGAACATGCCGGTGCGGATATTGTGCGCCATGAGAAACACAGTCTGCATTTCGCCGACCATGATGCTGGCCTGTGCCCGCAACTGTTCGAGTGCTGCAGGGTTGCGCTTCTGCGGCATGATGCTGCTCACGCCGGTGAGTTCCCCCGCGGCAAGCATGAACCACGGCACGGGTTCGGAATATTGCGCATGGATGTCCTGCGCGAACTGCCCGAGCTGGATGGCAGCGATGGACAACGCGCTCGCCACATCGAGGCTGCTGTCGACCGGCGCAAAATGGTTCGCATCGTACGCGTTTTCGACGAGTCCTTCGAAGCCCAGCAGTATGGCAAGGCGTTTCCTGTCGAGCGGGAAACTCGATGTCGCGAGCGCCGCGGCCCCCAGCGGGTTTTGATTGATACGCCGATACGCCTGCTGCAGGCGCTCGGTTTGACGGCCCAGCGCCGCCCCCAGCGCGAGCAGGTAATGCGCGAATGTCGTGGGCTGCGCCTGCACGCCGTGGGTGTAGGCGGGAATGATGGTTTCCTGGTGCCGGTCCGCGAGCTCGAGCAGCTTCCCGCGGGAAGTCACCAATGCTTCACATTCCTGGAGTAACCCGTCACGCAGGTTCATGCGCGCGATTGCCGACGCGATGTCCTGACGGCTGCGCCCGGTGTGCAGCCGCGAAGCGTCGGGGCCCGCCACGGCAAGCAGCCGGGGCTCGTATTCGAGGTAGTCGGCGGAGCGTGGCGACGCCGAGCCGCGCTCCTGCGCGATCACCTGCGCGATTGCCTGCGCGATCCGGCCGGCGATCGCATGCGGCACGATTCCCGCCTCGTCCAGCATGACGATCGACGCCTTGTTGATCCGATCGAGGAATTCGACGCTCCGCGCGCCGCCGCGGAAGACCTCGTTGATATCCAAGGTGGCGGCGTGATTCAGTCGACCTTCAGCCCCGCTCCGCGTACCACCTCGCCCCAGTCGCGCACTTCTTTGGCCACATAGGCTTTGAACTGGGCCTGCGTGAATGGCGCCGGTTCGGCTGAGTTCGATGCAAGCAGGTCTTTCATTCTCGGCTGTGCCACCGCTTTCATTGCTTCGGCGTGCAACCGGTCGACGATCCGGCGCGGCGTGCCGCCGGGCGCAAAGAATCCCGTGTTGCATCCCATCACGAATCCCGGAATGACTTCGGCAACCGCCGGAACATCGGGATAAAGCGGTGAGCGCTTCGGCAAGGTGATCCCCAGCGCCGTCAGCCTTCCGGCCTTCATGTAGGGAATGGCGGCGGAAATGCACGAGAAATACATCCCGGCTTCTCCCGCGACCAGGGCGGCCGTGGCCGGCCCGCCTCCCTTGTACGGCACGTGCAGCGGCTTGATCCCGGTCAGGCGGTTGAACCGCTCGCCGGTAAGGTGCGTGATCGAACCGGGGCCGGAAGACGCGAAAGAAAGCTCGCTGGAGCGTGCTTTTGCATATTCGATCAGTTGCGGGATTGTTTTCACACCGAGCTTGGGAGTGACGACGAGAACCAGCGGCGATTGTGACGGCAACGCGATCGGCTCGATGTCCTTCAACGGATCGTACGGCAGCTTCGTGTAGAGGCTCGCGCTGATGGCGTGGCTCGGCACGTCGGACATCATCAGGGTGTAGCCGTCGGGAAGGGCTTTCGCGACCATGCCGACGCCCAGTGTGCCGGCGGCGCCCGGGCGGTTATCGATGACCACCTGCTGCCCGAGCGATTCGGACAGAGCGGCGGCAAGCCCTCGGGAAATGACATCGGTGATGCCGCCGGGTGGCCAGGGGATAATCATGCGTATCGGGCGCGACGGATATTCCTGGGCTCCCGCCTGCGGGAACACGGGTAAGTACATCGCGGCAAGCAACAGACATGCGGCTTTGATGGCTTTCATCATCTTTCCTCCTGGATAGCTGATTCGCCTGACCGGGGCAACGATATCTTCGCGAACTGCATCGCCATTATGCCTTAAAATAATTCGCCATCGAATTCCACCGCCGGCAAAGGAGAACGCTTGAAACTTCTCGAAGGGAAATCAGTTGCCATGACCGGCGGCGGCGGAGGGCTGGGACGCTGTTACGGCCTCGCCATGGCGAAAGCGGGTGCGGCCGTTGCCGTTGCCGATATCAATCTCGATGCCGCGAAGGCCACGACAGATGCGATCCTCAAGGCCGGCGGCCGGGCCATCGCGGTCCATGCGGATGTCACCAAAGCGGCGGAGTTCGAGCGCTTGCTCGACCGCACCGAGGCGGAGTTCGGCCCGCTCGACGTCCTGCTCAATATAGCAGGCATGTTTCCGCGCCGGGCGCTCGTGGACATGCCGGAGAAGGAGTGGGACGCGGTAATCACGCTCAATCTCAAGAGCGTGTTTCTGGGTTCCCGCGCCGCGATCCGGCGCATGCTTCCCCGCAAGCGGGGCATCGTCCTCAGTACGGCATCAGGCACGGGCATCCGGGGCCAGCCCAAAGGTTCGGCCTATTCGGCCTCCAAAGCCGCGATCATCGGGTTCACGCGCGCGGTCTCGCTCGAATTGAAGGACACGGGGGTGCGCATCAACTGTTTCGGACCCGGGGCAACGGACACCCCGCTGTGGAGAATCGGCAAGAGCGAGGAAGACATCAAGCGCCTGCTCGCGGCAGGCTTCGTCTACCAGCCGGACGATTTCTCGAATGTCGTCGTCTTTTTGGCAAGCGACATGTCGTGGCCGCTGAACGGCGAATTCATCAGCCGCGATCTGCACCGCTAGGGGACAGACCACTAAGCCGATGGCTTAGGGCTTAGTGGTCTGTCCCCTTTTGGAGGAACCACGCATGCTCACCTCAACCCACTGGGGCGTTTACGACGTCACGGTCAAAGATGGCGTTATCACGGGCGTCACGCCGTTCGACCGCGACCCGGATCCTTCGCCCATTGGCAACTCGCTGCCCGGTGCGGTCACCGGCCCGATGCGCGTGCGCCATCCGGCGGTGCGCAAGAGTTATCTCGAAGGCGGCGCCGGTGCCGCACGTGAGAAGCGCGGCGCGGAAGCGTTCGTTAACGTAAGCTGGAATGAAGCATTCGATCTGGTGGCTGCGGAACTCAAGCGCGTCACCACACAGTTCGGCAACAGTGCGATTTTCGCCGGATCGTATGGCTGGTCAAGCGCCGGGCGCTTTCATCATGCGCAAAGTCAGATGCATCGTTTCATGAACGCCATCGGCGGCTACGTGGCGCACTTGGGCACTTACAGTCTCGGTGCGGCGCGCACGCTGCTCCCGCGCATCCTCATGGATATGGATGTAATGCGCTCCCAGCAGACGGCGTGGGTGTCGCTCGAACAACATTGTGAATTGCTCGTCGCATTCGGCGGCGTTCCGTCCAAGAACGCGCAGGTCAATTCGGGCGGCATCAGCCAGCACGAAGTGCGTACTATGTTAAAGCGCCTGGCCTCTGCCGGTGTGAAGTTCGTCAATGTATCGCCATTGCGTGAAGACATGAACGCCGCGCCCGGCGCGGAATGGGTACCGGTGCGCCCGAACACCGATACCGCGTTCATGCTCGGTCTCGCGCATACGATTATTGCCGATGGCAAACACGACCAGGCGTTTCTCGCGCGCTACTGCACGGATTTCGAGCCGTTCCGCAAATATGTGATGGGCGAGGCGGATGGCGTTGCAAAGACCGCACAATGGGCCGCCGCGATTTGCGACGTGCCCGCTGAATCCATCACCACGCTGGCACGCCGCATGGCCGCAAGCCGCACCATGATCAACGTCGCATGGGCCTTGCAGCGCGGCGATCACGGCGAACAGCCTTACTGGATGGGTATCACGCTTGCCTGCCTGCTCGGACAGATCGGCACGCCCGGCGGCGGTTTTGCGCTGGCGTACGGCCCGGTGGGCATCGAAGGCGCCAACGCGCGGCCCTTTTCCGGCCCGGTGCTGCCGCAGGGACAGAATCGCGTGAAGACGCCGATCCCGGTCGCGCGTATCACCGACATGCTGGAAAACCCCGGTGGAAAATATGATTTCGACGGCAAGGTCTGCACCTACCCCGACATTCGCCTGATTTACTGGGCGGGCGGCAACCCGTTCCATCATCATCAGGATTTGAATCGCCTGCTGCGCGCCTGGCGCAGCAAACCCGAAACCATCATCGTCAACGAGCAATACTGGAATCCCAACGCCAAGTTCGCCGATATCGTGTTGCCTGCGACGACCATGCTGGAACGCGACGACATTGGCTCGACCAGCCGCGACCGTCACATCATCGCAATGAAGCGCGCGATCGATCCGGTGGCCGAAGCGCGCAACGACTATGATATTTTTACCGCCCTGTCCGAGCGCCTCGGCGTCAAGGACAAGTTCACCGAAGGCCGCAATGCAAGCGCGTGGTTGCGCCATTTGTATGACGAGTCGCGCGAGCGCGCGCGCAAGCTTGACATCGACTTGCCGTCGTTCGAAGCATTCTGGTCGGAAGGGCTGTTCGAAGTTCCGCCACCGCCAGAGCCGCCCGTGATGATGCGCAAATTCCGCGAAGACCCGGTGGCGAACAAGCTGCCTACGCCGTCGGGCAAAATTGAAATCACCTCGCCCGCCATTGCGTCGTTCAACTATGAAGATTGCCGCGGATATCCCGCATGGTTCGAGCCGGCCGAGTGGCTGGGCAGTCCGCTCGCAAAGGAATTTCCACTGCATTTGATATCGCATCAGCCCTCAACGCGGCTGCACAGCCAATACGATCACGGCAGCGTGAGCCTTGCGGCCAAGATACAAGGACGCGAAGCCATCACGCTGCATCCCCGGGACGCAGCCGTGCGCGGCATCAAGGCCGGCGACGTGGTGCGCGTCTATAACGATCGCGGCGCATGTCTTGCGGGCGCAAGAATCGATGACGGTGTGCGCCCCGGCGTG
>JACPTJ010000217.1 GCA_016192835.1 Betaproteobacteria bacterium | reverse complement strand
CGGCTTGCGCCGCCCGAGCCAGTCGCTCGTGACCCCTGAAAAGATTTTCGTCAACGAGTTTGTGGCTTCCGCGAGTCCTTCGATAACGCCCACCGACGTCATGCTCGCCCCGAGAACGGTCACCAGGAAAACCGGCAACAGTCCATAGATCATGGCCGATGACATGCCCATGAGCAGGCTGACCACGCCGAGCACGACAATATTGGGCGACAGTCGCGCGGAAGCATCTTGCGGCATTGGCAGATCATGCGCTTGCTTCCTGTCGCGAACATTGACCGTGATCAAATGAAACGTTCGACGCTGCCGCACGGGATACTCTTGCTACATGAGCGGGAAACGCGTAGTCTTTTTTTGCGGAGCCAAAAGTGACAAAAAGGGGACGAGCATGAGCGACGACGATGCAAAAATAGAAATCCATCGCGGGCTGAAAGGGGTGTACTTCGACCGTTCGCGCGTCTGCTACATCGATGGGCGCGCAGGCGAGCTGCGCTACTGCGGATATTCGATCCACGACCTGGCCGAGCGCTCGACCTTCGAGGAGACCTGCTACCTGCTCATGAAGGGCGAGCTGCCCACGCGCGCCGCGCTCGATGCGTTCTCCGCGGAATTGAGGGCCGCACGCATCCTGCCGCCGGGGATCTACGACATCATCCGCACGGTGAAGAGCGCGCATCCCATGGACGTGCTGCGCACGGCGGTGTCCGCGCTTGCGGCGTTCGATGCGGAGGTCGCCGACAACTCGCACGAAGCCACGCTGCGCAAGGGCATCCGGCTCACATCTCAGGTGCCGATGATCGTGGCCGCGCACGAGCAGTTGCGCAACGGCCGCGAGCCGGTGCCGCCCAACCCGAAGCTGAGCCACGCCGCCAACTTTCTCTACATGCTGAAAGGTGCAGAGCCGAGCGCCGACGCCGCGAAGTTGATGGATATCGACATGGTCCTGCACGCCGAGCATGGCTCCAATGCCTCGGCGTTTGCCGCGCGCGTGGTCGCGGGAACCGAGGCCAATCTGCACGCCGCGATCACCGCTGGGGTCGCGGCGCTCTCCGGCCCCGCACACGGCGGCGCGGCGGAGAACGTGATGCGCATGGCGCAGCAGATCGGCGATCCGGCGAGCGCGGCGGAGTACGTCAAAAGCAAACGCGCCAACCGGGAGCCGGTGATGGGATTCGGCCACCGTGTCTACCGCGCCGAAGATCCGCGCGCCCGTCACATGCGCGCAGGCGTCGAACGCCTGTCGCGCGAGATGGGCCAGCCGCAGTGGTACCAGATCCTGGAGGCGCTTGTCGAAGCAATGAAGCCCTACGCGCGCCACGGCGTCTGTGTCAACGTGGACTTCTACTCCGGCGTCGTGTATTTCCTCAATGGCATCCCGGAAGACTTGTTCGTGCCGATTTTTGCCGTGGGGCGCGTGCCCGGCTGGACGGTCCAGGTGCTCGAGCAATTCGAGAACAACATCCTGATCCGGCCGCTGACGCTCTACAACGGCGCGGAACCCCGGCCCTACGTGTCAATCGAACAGAGATAAGACGGTGGTCACGCCTGGGCGAGCACGAGCGCTGCGGTAGCGACGATGTCTTCGACGCTCGCGCCGCGCGAAAGCTCACTGAGCGGCCGTATGCAACGCTGACGCATTGGTCCCGGAGGTTTGCAGACGTATGTGACCGAGTTGTCACCAGGGTCTCGTGTCCCGCGTCGAGCGTGAGAAAAGCACGGCACCGTATAGAAAATCAGAAGCGTCCGCCGTTGATTGGCCGCCGTTCGTCGGCAGCGGTTGACGAGGCGCACGAGTTCGTTTATTTTCGAATCGTGCAAAGCTGAAAACGGCGAACCCGACGTTCTCCGCCTTCCCCGGTTTTGGCAATTGCGGTCAACTATTTGCCTTGGGTACGGAGCCAAAATCCAGATAAGTGGCAGGTTAAGGCTTTTGTTCTCAGCACCGGCTTGCCTTGCGGTCTGTAAGATTTCCGAGCCCCCAAAGAAATCACGTTTCCTGCCAATGCGGGGTAAGCGAATTGCGGGTTTCTGATCAACGTTTCGCCATGATAGGAGAGCATCATGTCCATTCCCGGCATTTCCTCGCGCATTGGCGCCTATCGACCCAGCAGCCCGCAAAGAAATGCCAAGCATATCCATCAGGATTTTCGTGATCTTGCCAGCGCGCTTCAGAGGTTGTCCCAGGCGTTTGGGCAGGTTTTCCGGGTTCTCAAGTGGAGCCTTTGCCGGTGGAGGATTAGGTACGGGGCCACGCGCGGCGCAGAACCTCGGCCCTATGTGTCAATCGAACAGAAGTAAGACGGCGGTCACGCCTGGGCGAGCACGAGCGCTGCGGTAGCGACGATGTCTTCGACGCTCGCGCCGCGCGAAAGATCGCTCAGCGGTCGCGCAAAACCCTGCAGGACCGGACCGATCGCGCGCGCGCCGGCCAGGTACTGGGTCAGCTTGTAGGCGATATTTCCCGCATCGAGACTGGGGAAGATCAGGACGTTCGCGCGGCCTGCCACCGCGCTTTCGCCTTTCACCTTCTTGGCAGCCACCTCCGGCACCAGCGCAGCGTCGGCCTGCAACTCGCCGTCGATGGCGAGCCTGGGCGCACGCGCTCTGGCGATCGCGAGCGCCTGCACTACCTTCTCGGCATGCGGGTGATGCGCGCTTCCTTTGGTGGAGAAGGATAGCAGCGCCACGCGCGGCTCCTCGCCAAGCAGCGTGCGGAAGCTTAGCGCCGAGGCGAGCGCGATGTCGGCGAGCGCCTCGGGATCCGGGTCGACGTTGACCGCGCAGTCCGCATACAGGAAGGTCTGGTCGTCTTGCCCTGAGGCGCCCGGCACGATCATCAGAAAGAAGCTCGACGGGGTGCGGATTCCTTCGGCGAGGCCCACGGTCATCAGCCCCGCTTCGATCACCCGCGCCGTCGTGCTGTCCACGCCGGCGATCATTGCGTCAGCGTCTCCCGCCTTGAGCATCATGCCGGCATGAAACAGTGGCTTCCTCACGAGCCGCTGGGCAAGACCGGCATTCGCATTCGGCCTGCCCGCCGAGTACAGTTCGCCGTAGGCGCCGATCCGGCCGCTGTGCTTCGGATCGATCGCCGTGATGCCCTCCAGCGACACGCCGGCGCGTTGCGCCGCCGCGCGCAGTTCGTCCGGGTTGCCCAGCAGAACCGGACGCGCGATCCCGTCGTCCTGCAGACGCCGCGCCGCGCGCACGATGCGTTCGTCGTGCCCTTCCGGCAGCACGAGTCGCTTGCACGAGCGGCGCGCCTGCGCAAGGCAGCTTTCGATGATGTGCATGGCTAGGCAAGTCCCCGCAGGTCCGCAAGCCGCGCCTTCTGCTTCCCTCGGCTGTCGAAATTGGTTGGTTCGAGCCAGCGCTCAAATGCCTTCCGAAGACGCGGCCACTGTGCATCAACGATGGCAAACCACGCCGTGTCGCGGTTCTGCCCCTTCACCACCATATGCTGCCGAAAGATGCCCTCATACGTGAACCCGAAACGACGAGCGGCACGCATCGAGGGCTCATTGCGCGTGTCGCACTTCCACTCGAAGCGGCGATACCCAAGTTCGTCGAACGCGTAGCGGGCGAACAGGAACAAAGCCTCCGTCGCAATCCGGGTTCGTGCGATTGCCGGCCCCCACAAAATGCTGCCGATCTCGATAACACCGTGTTCGGGAGTGATGCGCATGAAGCTCTGTCGCCCCTCGCAGCGCCGACTCGACAAGTCGACTACCGCGTAGCACATCGGATCCTCCGACACTGCGGCACGGTTGAGCCACAGATCGAAGCCTGCACGGTCCTGCGGCGAATCAAACAAATAACGAAACCGGTCCTCCGCCCCCTCCGCCATAGACGCAGCAAACAATTCATCGCCGTGGCGTACCGGGTCGAGCGGCTCCACGCGGCAGTATTGTCCTTGGAGCGTCACGCGTGCAGGACGCGGACGGGGTGACCAATTGATCATGCTGGCCATGAATTTCCGGGATTTCGCAATCATACGCTTCAGGAAGACTCTGGGGATATGACGACGGCACGTGATTGCCGCAGGGCGTGCGCGGCCTGCAAACTCTCGTAAAATGTCCGGATGGACTTTGGAACCGAACCTTCGTGGATGGAGACTTGAAATGCATGAGATAAGAACGGTGGCGATCGTTGGCGCCGGCACGATGGGCCATTCGCTGGCGCAGGTTTTTGCGCAGCGGGGATACCGCGTCTGGCTGAACGATTTGCAGGAGGAAATCCTGTCCCGCGCGCAAAGCCGGATTGCCGCGAATCTGAGAACGGAGGTGGAGCTGGGGTTGCTGGCACAGGGCGAGGAGGGCAGCGTGCTCGAGCGGATCCGCACGTCCACGCGCATTGAGGCCGTCTGCGAGGATGCCGATTTCGTGATCGAGGCGATCGTTGAGAATCAGGCGGCCAAGCAGCAGATGTTCTCGATTCTGGACCGGGTGTGCCCGCCGCGGACGATCCTCGCGAGCAACACCTCGTTCATGGACATTTTCAGTTTTGTCGAGACGGGACGTCCGGACAAGGTGCTCATCACCCACTGGTTCGCTCCGCCCCATATCGTGCCGCTGGTGGAAGTCGTGCGCGGAGCGCAGACGTCGCAGGAGACCGTCGATGCCGTGACGGCGCTGCTGGTCGACGCCGGGAAGAAGCCCATCGTCATCTCAAAATTCCTGCCGGGATTCGTCGCCAACCGCCTGCAAAGCGCGCTGACCGCCGAGATGCTGTTCCTGTTGGACAACGGCTACGCTACGGCGGAGGACATCGACATGGCGACCAAGGCGAGCTTCGGCATGCGCATGCCGATCCTCGGCGTGGTGAAGAAGGTGGACTTTGCCGGCGTCGATCAGATCCGGCGCAGCTACGGCAACGGGCTCTACCGATCGCCGCCGCACCGCGTCAATTCAGAAACCATGGACCGGCTGGTGGCGGAAGGCAGACTCGGCGTCAAGAGCGGGAAAGGTTTTTTCGACTACGGCGGCCGATCTCCGGATGAGATCGCTCAGGAGACGAATGTGAAACTGATCAGGCTGCGGGAGTTCTTGAAGCAACTTGGCGAGCTATAGAGCCAACCGATCCGGCTCGGCGTGCCAAAACCGGATCGCTCCAATCTTGCACTGGCGGAGCAGATGTTACTTTAATTATTACGGAGGAAAATAAAATGAAGCATTCATTATTTCGGCCATTCAGTATTTTGGCGTTTGGTATTTTCGCGACTTCTGGTGCTGCGAATGCGCAGCCGGCGGCGTCATCCGACTATCCCACCAAGCCGATTCGTTTCGTCGCGCCGTTCGCCCCTGGCGGAACGGCCGATATCCAATCACGGATACTGGGCAACAAGTTCCAGCAACTGCTCGGCCAGCCGGCGGTGATTGACAACCGCCCTGGCGGTAGCGGCACCGTCGGCTTGCGGCTCGTCGCGCAGGCACCGGCCGACGGCTATACCATTGTTCTTAACACCGTCGGCGCCTGGACCTCGACTCCGCATCTCATGAAGCTTCCGTATGACGTGTTTAAGGACTTCGCCCCAATCATCCACGTCTCCAACGTACCCGGCGTGTTGGTTGTCCATCCTTCCCTTCGGGTGAAGACGGTGAAGGACTTGATCGCGCTCGCCAAGCAGAAGCCCGG
>JACPTJ010000216.1 GCA_016192835.1 Betaproteobacteria bacterium | reverse complement strand
TCCAGCAGGGGCCGCGGCAAGGTATTGGCCGTTCCCGATTCCGCCGTCCTCGACACCGGCACGCGCCAGCTAGTGCTGGTGCAACGCGGCGAGGGAGCGTTCGAACCGCGCACGGTGAAGTTGGGAATGCGCACCGACGGCTACATTGAAGTGCTCGGCGGGATCAAGGCCGGCGAGACCGTGGTGGTCAGCGCGAACTTCCTGATCGACGCCGAGAGCAACCTCAAGGCGGCGCTGAGCGGCTTCGGCCACGACGCTCACGGTTCCAAGCCTGGCGAGAAGGAGCAAGTCAAGCCCGGCGCGCCGGCGGGCGCCAACCCTGCCGCCGGCGATCTCAAGAGGCACTGAGATGTTGGGAAACATCATCGAGTGGTCGGTTCGCAACGTGTTTCTGGTGTTGCTGAGCACGTTTTTCATAGTTGCGGCGGGTGTTTATGCGGTGATCAATACGCCGCTCGATGCGATTCCAGACCTGTCCGATGTGCAGGTGATCATCTACACCGAGTACCCGGGCCAGGCGCCGCAGGTAGTGGAGGACCAGGTCACCTATCCCCTGTCCACCGCGATGCTGGCCGTCCCCAAATCCAAAGTGGTCCGCGGGCTCTCGAGTTTCGGCGCTTCGTTCGTCTACGTAATCTTCGAGGACGGCACCGATATCTATTGGGCGCGCTCGCGCGTACTCGAGTACCTCAACTTCGCCTCCGGGCGCATGCCGCAGGGCGTGAAGCCAACGCTGGGGCCCGATGCGACCGGCGTGGGCTGGGTGTACCAGTACGCCGTGATCGGGGCGCAGAGGACGCTCGCGGAATTGCGCACGATCCAGGACTGGTTCGTGCGCTACCAGCTCACCAAGGCTCAAGGTGTGTCAGAGGTCGCCAGCGTCGGCGGTTTCGTCAAAACTTATCAGGTCACCGTCGAGCCGCGCAAGCTGCAGGCCTACGGCATACCGCTCATGAAGGTGGTGGAAGTGATCCGTGCCAGCAACCGCGACGTGGGCGGCCGCGTGATCGAAATGGCCGAGACCGAATTCGTGGTCAGGGGACGAGGCTATCTGCGCGGCCTCTCCGACATCGAAAATCTGGTGGTCAAGGCTGAAAAAGGCGCGCCGGTGTTGATAAGAGATGTGGCGCGGGTAGAACTGGCGCCGGACGAGCGCCGCGGAATCGCCGAGCTCAACGGCGAAGGCGAAGTGGTCGCGGGGATCGCGGTCGCGCGCTACGGAGAGAATGCGCTGGACGTCATTTACAACCTGAAGACCAAAATAGCGGAAATCTCCTCCGGTCTGCCCGAAGGGGTTTCACTGCAAACGGTCTACGACCGCTCCGACCTGATACACCGGGCGATCAAGAACCTGCGCTGGACGCTGATCGAGGAAAGCGTGATCGTGGCGCTGGTGTGCATCATATTCCTGCTGCACGCGCGCAGCGCGCTGGTGGCGATCATCATGCTGCCGATCGGCATCCTGATCGCGGCCGTCGCCATGCAGATGATGGGGCTCAATTCCAACATCATGAGTCTGGGCGGGATCGCAATTGCGATCGGCGCCATGGTGGACGCCGCGATCGTGATGATCGAGAACGCCCATAAACATCTCGAGCGATTGAAGCCCGGGGAGTCCCGGGTCGAACCGATCATCGACGCCTGCCGCGAGGTGGGACCGGCGCTGTTCTTCTGCCTGCTCATCATCACTGTCTCGTTCCTGCCGGTGTTCACCCTGGAGGCGCAGGAGGGCAGGATGTTCAAGCCGCTTGCTTACACCAAGACGTTTGCCATGGCCGGCGCCGCGTTCCTGTCCATCACGCTGGTTCCGGTGTTGATGCTGCTCTTCATCCGCGGCCATATTCCGCCCGAGCACAAGAATCCCATCGTGCGATTCATGATCTGGGTCTACCGCCCCATCATCGTCGGGGTGATGCACTGGAAAAAACTCATACTTGCCGCCGCCGCGGTGGTGCTGGGGTTGACCGCCTACCCGGCGATGAAACTCGGCAGCGAGTTCATGCCGGTCCTCAACGAAGGAACCTTGTTGTTTATGCCGTCCTCGCTTCCTTCAATGTCAGTCACCAAAGCCGGCGAGCTGCTGCAGACCCAGGACAAGATCCTCAAGACGTTCCCCGAAGTGGAATCGGTGTTCGGCAAGGCGGGGCGCGCGGCAACGGCGACCGATCCCGCGCCGCTCGAAATGTTCGAAACCGTCATCAATCTGAAGCCGGAAAGCGAATGGCGCCCGGGCATGACCATCGACAAGTTGATCGCCGAACTCGACCAGGCGGTGCAGATGCCCGGCGTCAGCAACGCCTGGACCATGCCGATCAAGGCGCGCATCGACATGCTCTCGACCGGCATCCGCACGCCCATCGGCATCAAGGTGTTCGGCAAAGACCTGAACGAAATCGAAACGCTCGCCAAGGAGATCGAGAGCGTCGTGAAAACCGTACCCGGCACCACCAGCGCCTACGCCGAGCGCGTCACCGGCGGCTATTACCTCGACATCGTGCCCGACCGCATGGCGCTCGCGCGCTATGGACTTGCCGTGGGCGAGTTGCAGGACACCATCGGCACCGCGCTGGGCGGCGAGATGGTCACCACCACGGTGGAGGGACTGGAACGCTACGGCGTCACCGTGCGCTATCCGCGCGAACTGCGCCAGGATCCTCAGGCCATCGCCACCCAGATCCTCGTGCCGATCATGGGCGGGGCGATGATCCCTTTGGGACAGGTTGCAAAGGTCAATTTGATCAAGGCCCCCCCCGGCATCCGCACCGAGAACGCACTGCTCGCGGCATACATTTACGTCGACATCCGCGACCGCGACATCGGCGGCTATGTGGCCGACGCGCAGCAAGCGGTGCGCGACCAGGTCAAATTCCCTCCCGGTTACTACGCCACCTGGAGCGGCCAGTTCGAATACATGGAGCGGGCGAAAGCGAGGCTGGTGGTGGTGGTGCCCCTGACGATCCTGATCGTGTTCGTGCTGCTGTATATGAACTTCAGGCGGCTCACGGAAACATTGATCGTGATGCTCTCGGTGCCGTTCTCGCTCGTGGGCGGGGTGTGGCTCATGTATTTGCTTGACTATAACCTCTCCGTGGCGGTGGCGGTCGGGTTTATCGCATTGGTAGGCGTGGCCGCCGAGACCGGGGTGGTGATGCTGATCTACCTCGGCCATGCGCTCGATGCGGCGAGGGCGAAGCGGCGGGCTGCGGGGGAAAGAATGACCCTTGAAGATCTTTACGATGCGGTCATGCAGGGAGCGGTGATGCGGGTGCGGCCGCTGATGATGACGGTATTCGCCATCATCGCCGGTCTGCTGCCCATTATGTGGGGCAGCGGCACCGGCTCGGAAACAATGCGGCGGATCGCCGCGCCGATGGTGGGTGGCATGGTTTCCGCCACGATCCTGACGCTGATCGTCATTCCCGCGATCTACGCGCTGGTCAAAGAATTTACGATTAATCATGGCCGCATCGAAAGTGGTACGCAAGCGAAGGATGCAAGCTGAAAAGGGAAGCCCGCGAGGAGGATATCATGGACATCAAACTGATTATTGCCATCATCCGACGTCACAAGCTGGAAGCGGTCGAACAGAAGCTCAAGGAGACAGGTGTCGAACGCATTAACGTTACAAAGGTCAAAGGATACGGCGAATATCACGACTTCTTTGCGCAGGACTGGATGGTCGAGGAAGTCAGGCTCGAGATCTTTACCAGGAACAACGCGGTGGAAAAGATAGCGGCAACGATTATGGATGCCGCTCATACCGGCTTGCCCGGTGATGGAGTCGTCGCGGTTGTTCCGGTTGAAAAATTTTTCTTGATCCGCACGCGAGCCGAGGCCACGCCTGAGGAATTCTGGCCCCGCAGCAGCTCGTGACAAACCGTTTGTTAATTTGACACAGGAGATGACGATGAAACGAGTCGCTGTAACCGTTGCGCCCATTGCGTTGCTGGTGCTGGCAGCCTTGCCGCTCCAGGCCGCGGAGATGAAAGACACGCCGGGAATGAAATCGGGGGCGAGCAAAGCCACTACGGAGAAGGCCCATAAAGGCGGCGGCACGGTCAAAGGCGTGGACGCAAAAGCAGGCAAGGTCAGCCTGGCCCATGGGCCGATTGCCGGCCTCAATTGGCCGGCAATGACCATGGATTTCCAGGTCAAGGACAAGGCGGTGCTGAAAGGCGTGACGCCCGGCCAGAACGTTGAATTCGAGATCGTGCAGACGGGCCAGAGCCAGTTCGTCATCACCCGCATAGCGCCCGCCGCCACGAAGAAATAGCGGTAAAGCTGCTGAATTGATCACCGTGGCAAGCCACAGCGAATTGCAACTGGTGTAGGGTGCGCTTGCGCACCATCCGGCAATCGGTGCGCAAGCGCACCCTACACCGAAATTAACGGAGTAGAGATATGAACGTCAATCGTTTTTGGAAACCATGGCTGTCCGCCGCTGCGGTGTTATTCTTGACGTTGGCGGCCCCGGTCCTGTCACAACAGGCTCCGGCCAGCCCCAACGTCACGGTGTACGAAAGCCCCACGTGAGGGTGCTGCTCCCAGTGGGTAGGTTACCTGCAAAAAAATGGTTACAAGGTCGAAAAGAATAATGTCTCGGACTCACAATTGGATGCAATACACGCAAAGCACGGCGCCGCCGGTCGTGGGGTTGGTCGTGGAAGGAATGCCGATTGGTTCCCCGGGTATGGAAGGCCCCAATCCCCGGCGCTACGATGTGCTCACTTTCGACCGGCAGGGCCGCACGTCGGTGTACGTCCGGAAATAATCTGCCGTATTTGCACCCCGGTGATATCGACGAAAACACGGCCTCGTGAATCGAGGCCACGTCGATTTGCCGTTAACCCCTTGGGAAGATCAGGCTGAACGTCGTCAAGCCATTCGATATGCTTTCAACCTGGGCGCTCCCTCCATGCAAGGTCATGATGGACTTCACGATGGCGAGTCCCAGGCCCGATGACGATTTAGATTCTCCGCGTGAATCGTCGATGCGGTAGAAGCGGTCAAAAATTCTGGGCAAGTGCTCGGACGGAATACCGCTCCCGGGATTGCTCACCGCAACGACGAATTTACCGGGGTCCTGCTCATGCCCGTGAATAGTCACGTGCCCCCCAGTTGGCGAATGGCGTATCGCATTGGCTACGAGATTGCTCACCGCACGCCGGAACAGGATCACATCGGCTACCAAAGCCCCGGTGGCATCAGCATCGAGCGTTACACCTATTTCGTCAGCCATGCCCTCGAAATAGCCGGCTATATGCTTCAATTCCGAATCGACAGAGATAGTATTCTTATGTAGCGCTACCTGCGCGTTATCCGCCCGCGCAAGGAACAGCATCTTCTCGATCATTCTATTCAACCGCTCGTACTCCTCGATATTCAGGGCCAACAGCGCCTCATACTCCTGAATCGAGCGTTGCTGCGTAAGCGTCACCTGGGTTTCGATCATGAGGTTGCCAATCGGCGTACGCAGGTCATGAGCGATATCCGATGAGAATTGCGTGAGCCGTCGAAACGACTCCTCGAGGCGGTCGAGCATCCGGTTGAAGGCACGCACCATGACCTCAAGTTCGAGGGGCGCCTCTTCGATCCGCAAACGCCCGCCCAACTGATTCGCGGTAATCTCACCCGCCGCCCGCGCCAGCGCGCGTACCGATCGCAATCCGCGCCGGGCAATGACATAACCAAGAGCGGCAGCCACCAGCACGCCCATCAGCATGGTTAACAGCACGTGATCGCGGTGCTCCCGGAGCACCACTGCGCTCCCCGTGTTTTGGCGTGCCACAATAAGCTGAACCCGGTCATCGGGCTTCTCCCCGATTCGCACCCATACGGCGATCATGCGCCCGCGTTCTCCATCGCTTCCATGCCAATCACGTATTGCCTCCGCCTCCTGACCGTGGCCCGCCGGGACGGGCGCATCCGTGGTTAGCTCCATGGCATCGCGCGCGCTTGCTGCTAGCAGATCTTCCCTGGAATCCCTGATTGCCAATAACACACCCTTCTGCCCCATAACGATATCCAGCAGCCGATCAGGGTACACGCGCACTATTTCCGCCCCGTCACGCTCTTCCAGCCTGTGCCGCAAAAAGGCGATTGTCTTCAGCAGAAACTCGTCGTCCCGCAATTGCAATTGTTGGGACATCGACAAGTATAGATGAACGCCCGCGACGCTGAAAACCAACGCGGTGACCGCAGCAAAAAAAACCGCAAGCCAGGTGGCGAGCGACACGTGCCGCAACAATTTCATCCCCGGTCCTCGATCACATATCCCATGCCGCGCGCCGTCTGTATGAGCTTGCGCGGAAACGGGTCGTCCACTTTGGCGCGGAGCCGGCGGATGGCGACGTCGACGACATTGGTATCGCTGTCGAAATTCATGTCCCATACCTGCGATGCGATGAGCGAGCGTGACAACACCTCGCCCTGACGAACGGCCAGCAAACGCAACAGGGAAAACTCCGTGGCGGTGAGATCGATTCGTTTGCCGCTTCGCGTGACCCGGCGTTTGAGCACATCGATCTCCAGATCGGCGAGCCGGATGAGCGCCTCTTCGCGCGGTGGCCCCCGCCGCAAAAGCGTGCGCACCCGAGCCAGTAGTTCCGCGAACGCGAACGGCTTGACGAGATAATCGTCCGCGCCGAGTTCCAGCCCTTTGACGCGGTCCTCGACCGCATCGCGCGCCGTCAGGAACAGCACCGGGGTGTCCTTGGTTTTCCTGATGTCCTGCATGACGTGCCAGCCGTCAATACCCGGCAGCATCACGTCCAGAATGATCAGATCGTATTCCTCGTGCAGAGCCATATGCCGGCCGTCGGGTCCCGTGCGAGCCAGGTCCACCACAAAACCGGATTCGCTTAATCCCTTCTTCAAGTAATCCCCGGCCTTGAGTTCGTCCTCCACCACCAGAATACGCATATTAATTCCCTCTGCTCAACGCATCATTCTGAGCCTATCCGCCTCCATTGTGGATGACAAAATTGTAATCTTGGCGTCAGGCTCCTGTCAGGACTTTTTTATATCACAGCCCCATTCCTGGATTTTATTTCACGGCCACTTCATTACGCGAATGTAATTTCCCGGTCATCAGCTTGTTGGTATCGGGCACACATAATTGCTCCATCGTATCGATTGACAAAAAGAGGCTTGATTGTCCGGTTCGATAGGTAACGCGCAAAGCAGTGTGCGAGCGCGAGTTGAGGGAAACCCCTCTTGATTGGTTAACTTGTTAGGAGAACTATCATGTTGAAACGTAATATTGCAATTTTGATTGCAGGCGGACTGCTAGGCGCGCAAGCCAACCTGGCTGGCGCGGGCGACAGCCCTTCTCAAATACTGCCGGCCCAGGCCCGGTATCTCGAAGAACGTGCGGCCAGCATCCCATCAGGCCGCGGCGGCCTCGAAATGGCATCTCGAGCGACAGCTGCTGAGGGAGTGGTAACGATCAACGCCGCGACGAAATACATCAACGCCGAGCACGGCGAAGTCTTGGTCATTAACAACGACAAGGGGCAAAGCTTTACGTGGAAGGCTGACACCCTCGGCGAGGCCGCTATTCCGCTCAAAGCGATCGCGCCGACGGGCTTCGCGGCGGGAGAAACCAGGGTTTACGTCCGGCACCCGATGGCACACATATCGGGCGGCTGATTGCCCTTCGCACTCGACTCTTTTAGTTAGACGGCCTCGAATCACGGGGCCGTTCTTTCCTCGCCACCCAGGGCGCACGACAAGACTCATCGCATTTATCAACCGTTGAAAACTGGAGAACATCATGAATCCTAAGATTTTCGCAGCACTTACGATGATCCTTGGCATCGCCTTATCGACATCGGCGTTTGCGCAAGGCCGCCACGACGAAAAACCGCACGGCATGGGCAAGCCAGCCACCGCGACGCAAGAGAGCAAAGAAACGCGAATCGCTACGGGTGGCCGGCACGACGCGGGCGTTACGACACACGGAACGGGTAAAAAGAAACCCGCGAGGACGATCCCATGGACAGCAAACTGATCCGGCAAGGTCGCGTGTCGGAGTACTCTCGGAAATAATCTGCCGCATTTGCAACGCAGTGACATTGCGCCTGGGCCTGGATCCCCCATTGCCGGGTTTGTCTATCCCAGCGGCGCACCACACTTCGAGCAGAAGCGATCGCCCGAGGCCGATTGGGCGCCGCACTTGGAGCAGAACGCGGCGCCGCGCGCTTGCGCCCCGGACGCTTTCCAGCGCCGTCGCCACCACAAAAAAGCCGCGCCGGCTCCAATGAGCAGAACCGGGGCGACGCCGAGAACCAGTATCCAGCCGAAAGCGCCTTTGCCGGAGCCCGTGGTCGGCGCGGGTGATGAATCCAAAGCAGTCGGCTTGAGTATCTCCTCGGAGGTTCGCGGGTTCGTCTTCGTATAGCTGACCCTGATGGGTAGCTGCTTTCCTGCATCGAGGGCGCCCAATTCCGCCGAACGGTAGAACAACCCGTTCTGGCCGGCGGTCGCGGCGCCAAGATTCGGTTGTACCGAAAAGCTGCTCGCCGTCGCAGGCTCCTGAACGATCACGCTCACCCGGTCCGCCGCCAGGTCACCCGGCCAGACATACGTGTAGCTGCGATCCGGCGTAACCGTCGCAAGCGGTTCGTAGAACTCGACGTGAAAGTAGCGCTCCGGGACCACGAACCTCAGCGCGATAAAGTCGCCGGCGTCCTTGCGGTCGTACTTTAGATTGAGGAGATTGGCACTCGGCCCAGTCGAAAACGCCACCGCCGTCGGGCCACCAGACGAAGCGGCGATGCGCAGCGATACAGCGGCCGGCAGGGCAACATCCGCCGCTAACTCTCCCTTGAGTATCACCAGGGCCGCCGGGCGGTCGAATTCCGGCCAGATTTCAATCTGCAGATTTGCGAGCCGTGGGTTCCCCTTAAGCGCGCCACCGCTTGTCGGCCCGGCGGCGAGCGCCGGCAGGAGCATGAAGGCCAAAACCAGCATCAAAATTCGCGACCCGAAAACTGCTTGCGCGCCACCGCCCCGGGTTCCCTGACGCCGCATCGATTCCTTCATGTTCGCTTCTCCTGTCGCCGCATTACCATTCCGCCACCGCAACACCGGACCAATCACGAGCGCTGCCATTATACCCTACATGGGTATTTGACAAATACCCTGACCGGGTATAATATTTTCCGCATGCTCAATCTTGGCTCAAGCATTGCGTCCATGGAATTCAGTCTTGATGACGAAAGGGGCTTATATGCAAACGGTGAAGTCACGCCCTGATGTGCACGCGCATGGGCATCACGCTCACCCTGCGGTCGTACAGCCCAAGAAAGCGGCCCTCCTCAAGCGGATGAACCGGATCGAAGGGCAGGTGAGAGGCGTGGCGAAGATGGTCGAGGAGGACCGCTACTGCGTGGATGTGCTGACGCAGATATCGGCGATCCAGTCCGCGCTTGACGCGCTCGCTATCCAACTGCTCGAGAACCACACCAATGGCTGCGTCCGCGCTGCAATCAAGTCCGGCAATGGGGAGGCGGCGGTCGAGGAACTCATGGCCGTGGTCAAACGCTTCGGCCGCTAGCAGCGCGTCGCCAGGAAAACAATAGCGGTAAAGCTGCTCAGAGAAAGCCTCGTCAGCAGAGTAAGCCCCATCAATAACGGAGTAGAAATATGGCCACTCAACGTTTCTGGAAATCATGGTCTGTCGTCAGTGTGGTGCTATTTGGTGTGATATTGGTAGCGCTTGCCATGTCACAGCAGGCACCGGCCGGCCCCAACGTCACCGTGTACGAAAGCCCCACGTGAGGGTGCTGCGTTAAGTGGGTAGGTTACCTGCAAGAGAATGGCTACAAGGTCGACAAGAATAATGTTCCGGACTCGCAGTTGGATGCGGTACATGCGAAGCACGGCGTACCCTCTCAACTCAGGCAATGTCACGTAGCGTTCGCGGGGGATTACGTAATCGAAGGGCACGTCCCGATGGATGCGATTGCCCGTTTGTTGAAAGAAAAGCCGCCGGTCGTGGGGTTGGTCGTGGAAGGAATGCCGATCGGCTCACCGGGAATGGACGGCCCCAAGCTCCAGCACTACGAGGTGCTGACTTTCGATCGGCAGGGGCGCACGTCGGTGTACGCCCGGAAATAATCTGCCGCAGCCAATCTGGCGCCGATCATCGGTGCCGCCGGTCTGGTGAGCCTGGCCGCGCAGTATCAGGTTTCAAGATCAACTCGGACAAAAATGAATGAACTCATCTCTGCCCACGAACAATGGGCGCTCGTGATTGCTGAACCGGAACCGTCCTACGGCCTGTGGTTCCTGGTCGTCGTCAACGTCCTGGTTTTCATCATTTTCGCGTTCAGCTTCGCGCCACCGAAGTCATCGCGCGACTGGCGCTCTTTCGGCGCGTTCTCGGCATTTCTCGTCGCGCTGTTCACCGAGATGTACGGTTTCCCGCTGACCATCTACCTCCTCTCCGGCTGGCTCGGCAGCCGCTATCCGGGTATCGACTTTCTCGCGCACGACGCCGGACATTTGCTGGAAATGATGTTCGGCTGGGGCGCGAATCCGCACTTCGGTCCCTTCCATGTCGCGTCGTATGTGCTGATCTCCGCCGGTTTCATTCTCCTCGGAAAGTCATGGGGCATCCTCTACGAGGCGCAACGCCGCGGCGAACTGGCAACCAGCGGGCCATACGCCTACGTGCGCCACCCGCAGTACCTCGGCTTCATACTGATCATGTTCGGCTTCCTTCTGCAATGGCCGACGTTGGTCACGCTCGCCATGTTTCCTATCCTGGTCTTCATGTACGCGCGCCTGGCCAAACGGGAAGAAAGCAACGCCGTGGCCGAATATGGCGAGCATTACATGCGCTATGCCGCGTGCACACCCGCTTTCTTTCCGCGGCTGCGCCGCAAAAAAGAGTTGATGCCCTGATGATTCCGGAACTCGGTCAGTTTGCACTCGTGGCGGCATTCGTCATCGCGTTGACGCAGGGAATCCTGCCACTCGCGGGCGCTGCACGTGGAAACGTCGCGTGGATGAGTGTCGCGCGGCCGGCGGCTTTCGGTCAGTTCGCTTTCATCTCAATCGCCTTCAGCGTCCTCACCTATGCGTTCGCCACGAACGACTTCTCGGTCCAGTACGTGGCGTCCAATTCAAACACCGCGCTGCCGCTCGCGTACCGCATCGCCGGCGTATGGGGCGGCCACGAGGGCTCGTTGCTGCTATGGGCGCTGGTACTCACCCTGTGGATGGTTGCGGTGAGCCTATTCAGCCGCAGCTTGCCGGAGGACTCCAACCCGTTCGACCGGCTGCTGCCGGCGCCGCCCGACGGGCGCGACCTCAATCCGCTGCTTCAGGATCTGGGCATGGTGCTGCACCCGCCGACGCTCTATATGGGCTATGTCGGGTTCTCGGTCGCATTCGCGTTTGCGATCGCAGCGCTTATTTCCGGCCAGCTCGATGCCGCGTGGGCGCGCTGGTCACGCCCGTGGACTACGGTGGCATGGGTGTTTCTGACGCTCGGCAACGCGCTCGGCAGTTGGTGGGCGTACTACGAACTGGGCTGGGGCGGCTGGTGGTTCTGGGACCCGGTGGAGAACTCTTCATTCATGCCGTGGCTGGTGGGCACCGCGCTCATACACTCGCTGGCGGTGACCGACAAACGGGGCAGCTTCCGCAGCTGGAGCGTGTTGCTTGCGATCCTCACCTTTGCATTGAGCCTGCTCGGAACTTTCCTGGTGCGCTCCGGAGTCCTCACCTCGGTGCACGCGTTCACCTCCGATCCCAGGCGCGGCGTGTTCATGCTGGCTTTTCTGGTGCTGGTGATCGGCGGCTCGC
>JACPTJ010000211.1 GCA_016192835.1 Betaproteobacteria bacterium | reverse complement strand
TTTCGCGAACGACATCGCGTTCCTGCAGTACACCTCAGGCAGCACCGGCAACCCGAAGGGCGTGATGCTGACGCACGCCAATCTACTTGCCAACATTCGTACCATGGGTCAGGTGGTGCAGGCCAATGCAAGCGACGTGTTCGTGAGCTGGCTGCCGCTGTATCACGACATGGGTCTCATCGGCTCGTGGCTCGCGAGTGTTTACTTTGGCTTCCCGCTGGTGAGCATGTCGCCGCTCGCATTTCTCGCGCGCCCGCAGCGCTGGCTGTGGGCGATCCACCGCCACCGCGGCACGCTCTCGGCGGCGCCCAATTTCGCCTACGAACTGTGCCTGCGCAAGATCGACGAGCGGGATCTCGAGGGGCTCGATCTGAGCTCGTGGCGCTACGCGTTCAATGGCGCCGAGCCGGTAAGCCCGGATACGATCACCGGTTTCCAGCGGCGCTTCGCAAAATACGGGCTGCGTCCGGAAGCGGTCGCGCCGGTCTATGGGCTCGCGGAGTCGACAGTCGGGCTCGCGCTCCAGCCCCCGGGGCGCGGGCCGGTAATCGACCGTATCCGGCGCGAGCCGTTTACGCAATCGGGACAGGCGTTGCCGGCGCCGGATGACGACGCGAACGCGCTGCGGTTCGTGGGGTGCGGCATGCCGCTGCCCGGGCACCAGGTGCGCATCGTCGGCGCCACCGGTTTCGAGCTCGGCGATCGGCAGGAAGGGCGCCTCGAATTCAAAGGGCCGTCATCGACCAGCGGGTATTACCGCAACGCCGACCAGACGCGCAAGCTGTTCAACGGTGAATGGCTCGATACCGGCGATTACGCCTATCTCAGCGGCGGCGAGATTTTCCTCACCGGCCGCGTCAAGGACCTGATCATCCGCGGCGGCCGCAACATCTATCCCTATGAGCTCGAGCAGGCGGTGGGCGATATCGCGGGCGTGCGGCGCGGTTGCGTCGCGGTGTTCGGCAGCGCCGATCCCGCTTCCGGCACCGAGCGGCTGGTGGTGCTCGCCGAGACGCGCGAAACCGACGCCGCGGCACGGGAAAAGCTGCGGCGCGCGATCAACGATTGCGCGGTCGATCTGCTCGGCATGCCGGCCGACGACGTGGTGCTCGCGCCGCCGCACACTGTGTTGAAGACTACGAGCGGCAAGATCAGGCGCGCGGCGAGCCGCGAATTCTATGAACGCGGCGGCAGGGGCGCGCGGCCGGCGCCGGTATGGTGGCAGTTCGTGCGCCTCGCATTGGCCGGTGCGCTGCCGCAGCTGCGCCGCCTCAGGCGGGGACTGGACGAGGTGCTGTACGCAGCCTACGTGTGGACGTTGTTCTGGATGCTCGCGCCGCTGGTGTGGACGGCGGTCGCGGTCAGCGGCCGCCCGCAGCACACGCGGCCGCTGATTCACTACGCCGCGCGTCTGATACTGTGGCTGACTCGCACACCTCTCAAGGTGTCAGGGCTCGAGAACCTGCCGCGCACGCCGTGCGTGCTGGCGGTCAATCACGCGAGCTATCTCGACGGCATCCTGCTGACCGCCGTGCTGCCGCCCGATTTCCCCGGCGCGTTTGTCGCCAAGCGCGAGTTCATGGACCATTTCGTCCCGCGCCTGTTCCTGCGCGGCATCGGCGCGGTATTCGTCGAGCGTTTTGACGCGCGCTTGGGCGTCGAGCACGTCGAGAATGTCGCCGCCGCGCTCGAGCAAGGCCAGATGCCGGTGTTTTTCCCGGAAGGCACGTTCGACCGCCGGCCGGGACTGCTCGCATTTCGCACCGGGGCTTTCGCGATTGCCGCCCGGGCCGGCGTGCCGGTGGTACCGGTTGCGCTGCGCGGCGTGCGCTCAATGCTGCGCGGCAGCGACTGGTTTCCGTATCGCGGCGCGGCCGGCATTACGTTCGGCGCGCCGATTCGTCCGGCGGGACCCGAGTGGCGGCATGTGATGCTGCTGCGCGACGAGGTTCGCCGCGCGATCCTGCAGCATTGCGGGGAGCCCGACCTCGCGCCCTGACCTCGGCAAACCGCGACTGCCGCCAGGTTTCGAATGCGCCAACCAGTATAGTCATCTAGTCGCCTGCCACCTGTATACGTGAGAGGTGGACCATGATGCGGGCCGCTATGCTTTAGATGATTTTCCTGTCCTTGAGCTCCTGAATCTGGGCATCGCTGTAACCAAGGCTCGCCAGAATGGGGACATTGTGCTCACCGAGTTCAGGGGCAATGCCGATTTTGACCGGGGTTTCGGAGAACCGCCACGGGGAACCGTGGACCTTAAGTCGCTTCCCATACCTTGGATACTCAACCTCGGTAATGTATTCGTTGGCTAACACGTCAGGGTCATTGGAGGCTTCGAGCAAGGTGTTAATGGGAGCAGAGACGATATTGGTTTTACGTAGAATCTCGACCCATTTGTCGCGGCTATCCGTCGCGAAGAGTTCATCCAGGGTCTTAAGCATCAGTTCCCGTTTATCCTCAGACGTTACGGCAACACCAAGATCAGCCAAACCCCGTTCCTCCAGTTTCGTATAGAAGCCGAGCGCGGTCATGGCTTTCTCCCAGTTTTCCCCTGTCATCTGGAGCGCAAACGGTTTACCGTTAATGTCGTTGAAGCTGGCGGCTATGCCCGGACGCTCAGCGGTGCCCGTGATGCGTGCCTGGCCGAGAACGGGGTTCTTTTCTTTCCACATGCTCGTGGTCAGCGTCCACCCCATGAGCCGGATCTGCCCGCCCAGGAGTGAGGTATCAATTTTCTGCCCGATGCCCGTCGTCTTCGCGCAGTAAAGCCCGGCCAGTATGCCGCCAAAAGCCAGTACGGCGCACATCTCATCGGCAACCGAGACGATGCCGGTCTTCAAAGGCTGGCCTGGCGTTGAAAACGCTTCGGTGATGCCGCCGAGCGCCTGCGCCATGGAGTCAGTGCCGGGGAGCAGGGCATGAGGGCCCCGCGGACCATAACCGGAAACGGAAACGTATACGATTTTGGGATTGACGCTCTTGAGGGCTTCATAGCCGAAACCGTTCTTCTCGGCAGCGCCGGGTCGGAAGTTCTGCCCGAAGACATCCGCTTCTTTCACAAGTTTATAGAGGATGTCCCTGCCCTCGGAGGCTTTCAGGTTGAGTGTGAGACTTTTTACGCCGCGGTTATTGGTCTCAAAATAGGAACTGGGGAAGCCAGGAATTTGCCCGGCTTTTCTCGATTTGTCGCCAACACCCGGCGGCTCAATCTTGATGACCTCAGCCCCCAGGTCTGCCATCAGCATATACGGAACCGAGCCGGCCTGAGCTGTCGAACAGGCCACCACCTTCACCCCCTCGAGCGCACCACGTGATTGAACCATACGGTTTCCCCCTCGCCTGGACGCCCTATTTGTCCCGGAGGGACTCCAGTCTCGGCATGCGCTGGCGGTCCTCGGGATCCACCCAACCTTTAAAGTTGGGCTTGCGTTTTTCCGCGAACGCCTTGCGGGACTCCATCAGATCCGTCTTATCACCGTGCTCGCGCAGGGCGGCGGCCAGACGACTCAAATCGGGAGCAACCTGCGGGCGCAACTGCCGCATCATGTACACCGTATTGACGCGCGATGCCGGGGGGAGGGTCAGCAAGTGCTCGGCCATTTCGAACGCACTGGGCAACAGCTGCTCCGGCTCGACCAGGCGATTGAGAAACCCGACCTCGTAGAGTCGCTCCGCGGTAAAGCGGAATCCGAGCGCCATTTCAGTCGCGATCGGGTGGGGAAGCCCGGCAATCAGGCCATGACTGTATCCTCCAAGCAGCCACCGTTTGGCTTCGGAGATCTCGAACACGGCGCCGCGCACTGCAACGCGCAAGTCGGTGCGCTCGACCAGCGCGAACCCACCCCCCATCGCGAAGCCGTTGATCGCAGCGATGACCGGTTTATCGAGGGTTCCGTCCATGAAAGGGTTTTCAAGCGACTGAGCACCGCGCCCCGGCGTGCCGCGTTCGAGAGATTCCTTCATGTCCTCACCAGCGCAAAAGGCGCGCCCACTGCCGGTAAACACCGCGACTTCCGAATCCGGGTTATCCCTGAACTCGATGAATGCCTGTGCGAGTTCGGCCCGAAGCTGGACCCCCAAGGCATTCAATCGATCGGGCCGATTCATGCGAACCAACATCACCTGGCCCCGATGCTCCGTTTCGACCAAAGCCATGTCCTATCCCCTCGATGACGAGCGCGAAATCGCCTTGCGACTGTACTAGTCCAGCATGGAAGGCGTCAATCAAGAGCGTTGTCCAGTGGGGTTTGAGGCTAGATCGGGCGCGCCGAGCACCAATCCGGCAACACCGCAGCGTTGCATTGGCGTCGGACGCCGGCAACGGGCGCATTGGTTTTCCTATTTCTATTTCCTATCCGTTCGCGCGCAAACTGGCGTAGGATGCGGGCTGTATCGCGGCAGCCGAGTCAAGCCGGGGAAACACCCGGCGTGAATTCATCCCTGCCCGCGTCACAGGGGGCAGTCCGAATCAACTATTGGAGGGGATTCAATGTTTTCATTCACCGGATTGCTACGCTCGTTTTTTGCCGCCGTATTGCTGGGTCTTTTCTGCGCCGGCGTGGCGCAGGCGCAGAAGTGGGTAAAGCTCGCGCAGTTTCCTGAGCCTTCGGAAGAAGTGGCGGGCGTAGCGGCAGGCGGCAAGCTCTACGTGTTCGGCGGACTCGGATCCGAATGGACGCCGAAGGGACTGGTTTTCGAATACGATCCCGCTACCGACAAGTGGACCAAGAAAAATCCGATGGCGCTTCCCGCGCACCATTTTGCGCTGACCGAGCTGAACGGAAAGATCTATGTCATGGGTGGCTTTGTGAGGCCGCCTTCCGGGCCGACGGCATGGGTTCCGATCAATAATGCGTGGGAGTACAACCCGGAGAGTGACACGTGGAAAGCGCTGGCGCCGGTGCCGACCAAGCGTGGGTCCCCTGTCGCCGCCACGGTCAACGGCAAAATTTATGTGATCGGCGGGGCAAGTACGCATCCTGGATCCAAAGAGATCGGGGTTCTTCCCGTCCGGCCGCACCGGTCGGTGGACACGAATGAAGTCTATGACCCCGCCACCAATACCTGGCAGACTCGCAGCACTATGCCGACCGCGCGCAATCATGCTGCGATCGGGGTGGTGAATAACAAGATCTACGTGATTGGCGGCCGGGTGGGCGCCGCTTTTATGCTTGTGCCGGCATCCACCACTGACATCGTCGAGGAGTACGATCCGGCCGCTGACCAGTGGGGTGCGCTGAAACGGTCAATGCCAACGCCGCGCAGTGCGGTGTCATGGGGCACATACAAAGGCAGGATTTACGTCGCGGGTGGCGAGATGAGGAATGCCAATTTGTGGGGTGCATTCCGATCAGTGGAAGCTTATGATCCTGCCACAAACAGCTGGAGCATCCTGCCGCCAATCCCGATACCGCGCCATGGACACGCGGGTGACATCCTCGGCAACCGCCTGCACATCGTGAGCGGCGACGTGCAGTCGCTCGGGGGTTCAAAGCCGCCGGGAATTCAGATTGAGGCCAACATGCACGACGCGTTGGAATTGCCCGACAAGTAACATTTCCTTCACGGCGCGGATGAACCCGCGCCATCGCATATAATAGCGGGCGCAGTCATTTCGGCTGCGCCTGTTTTTTTGCGTCACGGCGGCCTGCCCGCCGTTTCCCATGAACGTTTTTTACGAAGAAGAAGGTGGCTTCAAGGTTGGAGCCATCCTTGCCGACAACGAGACCTCGCTGCAGGTCGAGGCGCCGCACGGCAAGCGCAGCAAGATCAAGGCCTCGGCAGTGCTGGTGCGCTTCGATGCGCCGCCACTGGGCGCTTTCCTGGAAGCCGCGCAGCACGCTGCCGACGGCATCGATGTCGATTTCCTGTGGCAGTGCTGCGGCCCCGACGAATTCGGGTTCGATGCGCTCGGGCGCGAGTATTTCGGCCATGCGCCCGATGCGCTCGAATCCGCGGCGCTGCTGCTCAAGCTGCACGGCGCGCCGATGTATTTCTACAAGAAAGGCAAGGGCCGCCACAAGGCCGCGCCGCCCGAAGCGCTCAAGGCGGCGCTCGCGAGCGTCGAGAAAAAGCGCCTGCAGGCCGAGCAGAAACAGCGCACCATCGACGAACTCGCAGCCGGCCGGCTGCCCGAGGCGCTGCGCCCGCTCGTTTCCAAACTGCTCTACGCGCCGGACAGGAACAGCATCGAATGGAAGGCGCTCGAGGCCGCGTGCGAGCAATTGAAGCTCCCGCCGGCGCGCGTGTTCGAGAAATGCGGCGCGCTCGCCTCGCCGCACGACTACCATCTCAATCGTTTCCTGTTCGAGTATTTTCCGCACGGCAGCGGCTTTGACGAAGTGCCGGCCATCGACATCCCCGCCGATTTGCCGCGCGCCGAGGTCAAGGCGTTCAGCATCGACGACGTGACGACGACTGAAATCGACGACGCGTTCTCGGTGACGACGCTTGCCAACGGCAACACCCAGGTCGGAATCCACATTGCGGCGCCTGCGCTCGGCATTGCGATCGGTTCACCGGTCGATGCGATCGCGCGCGGGCGGCTTTCCACCGTGTATTTTCCCGGTCGGAAAATCACCATGCTGCCCGAGCCGGCAATCGCCGCGTTCACGCTGGGCAAAGGGGGTGACTGTCCGGCGCTGTCGCTGTATGCCGAACTCTCCGCCGACGGCACTATCGTCGCCACCCACAGCCGCTGCGAGAGTGTGCCGATTGCCGCCAACCTGCGCCACGGCGAGCTGGACGAGGTGTTCAATGCCGACGCGCTCGCCGCAGGCGAGATCCCGCATGAATACGGCGTTGAGCTCAAATTCCTGTGGCAATTCGCGGCGCGGCTGCAGGCCGCGCGCGGCAAGGCTGACGCCGAGGGCGACCAGCGCGCCGAATACAATTTTTACGTCGAAAGCGACCGCGTTCGCATCGTCGAGCGCAAGCGCGGCTCACCGGTCGACAGGGTCGTGTCTGAGCTGATGATATTCGCCAATTCCGAATGGGGGCGGCAGCTTGCCGCGGCCGGTTTCGCCGCCATCTATCGCGCGCAATCCAACGGCTCGGCGCGCATGACGACTGTGGCGGCGTCGCACGACGGGCTGGGTGTCGCGCAATACACCTGGGCGAGTTCGCCGCTCCGGCGTTACGTGGATTTGATCAACCAGCGGCAGTTACTCGCGTTGCTGGCGGGAACACCGGCGCCGTACCAGCCGGGCGACCAGACACTGCTCGCTGCGCTGCGCGATTTCGAAATTGCCTACGACGCCTATGCGGAGTTCCAGCGCAACATGGAACGCTACTGGTGCCTGCGCTGGATCGAGCAGGAGCATATGCGTGCGCTCGATGCGACGGTGATTCGCGACAATCTGGTCAGGTTCAACCGCCTGCCGCTGGTGATCCGGGTGCCTTCGCTGCGCGATGCGGCCGCCGGCGACCAGGTGCGTATCGCGGTGTCGCGGCTGGACCCGTGGGAACTCACGCTGCACGGCGATTTCGAAGCCAAGGTTGGCGCCTGCTGACTTGATATACAATATACCGGCATGAGCTTGAGCGGCTTGACGAGATCGTTACGGTTGGGAAGCGGCTTGGTCCAACTGCATAGCTTGCCGTTCGCTGCGAAGTTTTCGGCGTTGCAGCGCAGGCTGCTGGCGATGGATGACATGTCGCGGTTCCAGTACGCGGTGCTGGCGTCGGTGGTCCTGCACGCGGCGGTGATGTTCGGCATCAGCATACGCCCGCCCGACCTATCCAAACTCAACTTCGTCGCGCCGCCGCTGGAAGTCGTGTTGGTCAATGCCAAAACAGCAAGCCGGCCGCTCCAGGCCGATGCGCTCGCGCAGCGCAATCTCGACGGTGGCGGCAATACCGATGCCGCGCGCCGCGCCAAGAGCCCGTTGCCGGTCACGCGCCGCGACCGGCAGACCAGCGAGCCGGCGCTGGAATCACAACGCCTCCAGCAACTCGAGCGGGAAGCGCAAAAGCTGCTGACGCAGGTCAAATCGCAGGCAACGGTCGAATCCGCCGCGACCCAGCCCCAACCGCAAACCGAAACCAGAGTCGCCGCGCCCAACGTCGCTGACATCATGAACAAGAGCATCCAGATCGCGCGGCTCGAAGCGCAGATCGACAAGGACATGGACAGCTACCAGAAGCGCCCGCGCCGGCGCTTCGTCGGCGCGCGCACCCAGGAGTACCGTTTCGCGCGCTATATCGAGGACTGGCGCATCAAGGTCGAGCGCGTCGGCACGCTCAACTATCCGCAGGCGGCGCGCGACCAGAAAATCTACGGCAGCCTGCAGCTGACGGTGTCGATCAATGCCGATGGCACGGTCGAAAACGTCGAAATCAACCGCTCATCGGGGCAGAAGATACTCGACGCGGCGGCGCTGCGCATCGTGCGTCTCGGCGCGCCGTACTCGGCATTCCCTGCCAACATTTCCCGGGATACCGACGTCCTGAGCATCACCCGCACCTGGACGTTTACGCGCTCCGACCGGTTTTCCCCGGAGTGACGGTTACAATTGCCGGTATGACCGACCACTATGCCGTGGTGGGCAATCCCGTCGCCCACAGCGCGTCGCCGGCGATCCACGCCGAATTCGCGCGCCAGACCGGGCAGGACCTCGATTACGTGAGGCTGCTCGCGCCGCGCGACGGCTTCAAATCCGCCGTTCTGAAATTTCGTGATGAAGGCGGCAAAGGCGTGAATGTCACGCTGCCATTCAAGCATGAAGCATGGAACCTCGTGACAGTGCACGGCGGTGATGCACAGTACGCGCGGGCCGTGAACACCATCGATTTCCGGGATGGCGGGATCATCGGCTACAACACGGACGGGATCGGTCTGGTGACCGATCTTGAACGCAACCTCAAGTTTCCGATTCGCAATAAGCGGGTGCTGCTGATGGGGGCGGGTGGCGCGACGTACGGGGTCGTGCATCCGATACTCAATGCGCGGCCGGAATTACTCGTGGTGGCCAACCGAACGCCCGGCAAGGCGGTTGCGGTGGTGGCGCATTTCCAGAAATTTGCCAAGCTCGCGCCGCGAGGAATGTCGGCGCAGCCCTACCAGCAGTTGGGCGGGTCCCAATTCGACTTGGTGATCAACGCGACCTCGGCGGGCTTGAGCGGAGAAATGCCTGCGTTGCCACCGGGAGTCTTTGCGGCGGGCGCACTTGCGTACGAGATGGTCTATGGCCAGCACACGCCGTTCATGAAGTTTGCCGCCGCGCAGGGGGCGCGCACTGCCGACGGCCTCGGCATGCTGGTCGAGCAGGCGGCCGAAGCGTTTTTTATCTGGCGCGGCGTGCGGCCGGACACCGCGCCCGTGATTGCGATGCTGAAGCGCGAGGCGTGAGGCGCCTCACGATGCTCAAAGCCGTCTGGCGCACGATCTGGGTGGCGCTTTTGCTTGCGCTGAGCGCGCTCGCCATCGTCCAGTTCTGGTTCGTGATCCACATCTGGTACTGGGTCGATCATGACCCGGAGACAACCGCTTTCATGGATGCGCGGCTCGAACGGCTACGCGAAACTGGGACAGTATTGCGAAAGCGTATGAAAAAAACCTGAAGAAGGGCAAGATTGTCGCCGGCGGCTCGACCATCAGCCAGCAGCTTGCCAAGAACCTGTTTCTGTCGGGCGAGCGCACCTGGTGGCGCAAGGCAGAGGAAGCGGCAATCACGGTCATGCTCGAAACCATCATGAGCAAACGCCGCATACTCGAAATCTATCTCAACGTGATCGAATGGGGCAGCGGCGTGTTCGGCGCGGAGGCGGCGGCGCAACATCATTTCGGAATTCCGGCCGCGGCCCTCGCGCCCGAGCAGGCAGCGCAGCTCGCGGCTATGGTGCCGAGCCCGCGCCGTTACCGCGCCGGAGCCGAGACGCCGTATCTGCAAAAGCGCAAGGAAATCATCCTGTCGCGCATGAACGCGGCGCAGTTGCCGTAGTGCCGATGCCGCGCGGTTTTCCGGCCGGCTGCACCCCCCCTTGACTCAAATGCTTGGGCAGTAGTAATCTGCTTGCGTGGGGATACGGCAGATTCCCCGCTGTCTTTAAGACGCCTCGCGTCCAAATTCTGCTTCTGCTCGTTTTTGAACGGGGTCAGAAGCTATGGACGTGTCCATTAATTCCAGCGAATTACAATCCGATTTGGCAAGCGGCGGCTCGCCGCTCGTTATCGACGTACGTAAGTCCCCCGCATTCCACGCCGCCTCCGACATGATTGCTGGCGCGTTGCGCCGCGACCCTGCCCGCGTTTCTTCCTGGGCAAAAGAGCTTCCCCAAGCAAGCACGGTAGTGGCGTACTGCGTGCGCGGGCATGATGTAAGCCGAGGCGTTGCCCAAACACTCAGGGAAGCCGGAATTTCAGCGCGCTACCTCGTCGGCGGGATTGAGGACGGCTGGAGGCCTGCGGGTGGGAATCTCATGCTTAAAGCCGGTAATGCCTCCACACGTTGGGTCACACGTGAACGCCCGAAAATTGACAGGATAGCCTGCCCGTGGCTCATCGCACGCTTTATCGATCCC
>JACPTJ010000210.1 GCA_016192835.1 Betaproteobacteria bacterium | reverse complement strand
TCTGGGCAAGGATGTGGGACGGGCGCTGGCGAGGATGGACCCGGCCGATATCAAGGCCCTGGGGGCCGAGATCGGCGGCATCGTGGAGGTTGCGGGTAAGCGCCGCACGGTCTGCAAGGTGATGCCGGCGTACAAGGACGCCCGGGCGGGAGCCGCGGTCCAACTGGATGGGCTTTCGCGAGGCAATGCGGGGGTGGCATTGGACGAGCTCGTGACGGTGCGGAAAGTAGCCGCCCAGCCCGCTCAGCGGATCGTCCTGTCGCCCACCGTCCCCGTTCCCTCCGATCGCGATCTCCAGTACATCGGCACCCGGCTGGATGGTCTGCCGGTGATGGAAGGAGATCGGATACGGGGCACCTTGTTCGGGAGCAGCTACCTGGACTTTCTCGTGCGGGAGACGGCGCCCAAAGGGCCGGTCCTTATCGCGCCGACAACGCTGCTGACAGTGGGGCCCGTGCGCGCGGAGCCCGGAGGGCATCCGGTCGGGAGACCCACCCTGTCCTACGAGGACATCGGCGGACTTCGGCGGGAAGTCCGGCGCGTCCGCGAGATCATCGAACTGCCGTTGCGTTATCCGGAGGTGTTCGCCCGGCTCGGCATCGACGCGCCCAAGGGGGTTCTGCTCTACGGTCCTCCCGGCTGCGGCAAAACCCTCATTGCGCGGGCGGTCGCGCATGAAACGGACGTGCGCTTTTTCTCGATCAGTGGGCCCGAGATCATGCAGAAGTTTTACGGCGAGTCGGAGGGCCACTTACGCAAGCTCTTCGACGAAGCGGCGAAACAGGCTCCGAGCATCATTTTCATTGACGAGATCGATGCGATCGCCCCGAAGCGGGAAGAGCTGGGCGGCGAACACCAGGTCGAACGGCGGGTGGTAGCCCAGCTTCTCAGTCTCATGGATGGTCTCAAGACGCGCGAGCACGTCATCGTCATCGCCGCCACCAATCTTCCGAACGCGCTTGATCCGGCCCTGCGCCGGCCGGGGCGGTTCGACCGCGAGATTGTCATCCCGATTCCAGACCGTCACGGCCGGCTGGAGATCCTGGAAATTCACAGCCGCGGCATGCCCTTGGCCAAGGACGTGGATCTGGAGCAACTGGCCGGCATCACGCATGGGTTTGTGGGGGCCGACCTGGAAGCGCTCTGCCGCGAGGCGGCCATGATTTGCGTGCGGCGGATATTCCCGGAGATTGACTTTGCCCAAGCCACGCTTCCGTATGACGCCCTGATGAAGCTCGAACTGTGCAAGGAGGATTTCCTGGCCGCGCTGCGCGATGTGGAGCCATCCGCCCTGCGCGAGGTGTTTGTCGAGGTGCCCTCCACCACCTGGGAGGATGTGGGCGGGCTCGAGCGGGCGAAACATATGCTGCGCGAGACATTGGAGTGGCCCCTGCACTATGGTGATTTGTTTGACGAGGCCGGGGTGAGGCCACTCAAGGGGATTCTCCTCTCCGGGCCTCCAGGCTGCGGCAAGACGCTGCTCGCCCAGGCGGCGGCCAGCGCGATCCAGGTCAATTTTATCTCGGTCAAGGGGCCTGCCTTGCTTTCGAAGTACGTCGGCGAGTCGGAGCGCGCCGTCCGCGAGGTCTTTCGCAAAGCGAAGCAAGCGGCACCGTGCCTCGTGTTTTTCGACGAGATTGACGCGCTCGTCCCAAGACGCGGAAGCGGGGCGTCGGATGCGCATGTCAGCGAGCGGGTCGTGGGCCAGTTCCTGGCAGAGATGGACGGGATCGAGAAACTGACCGGCGTGCTGGTCCTGGCCGCTACGAATCGGCCGGACATCGTCGACCCCGCCTTGCTGCGCCCGGGCCGCTTCGACGTGGTGGTGGAGATCCCGCTCCCCGACGAGCAGGAACGCCTGGCGATTCTGCGCATACAGACACGTGGCAAGCCCGTGTCACAGGAAGTGCATCTGGAAACCATCGCGGCCAACACGGATGGCATGACGGGCGCCGACCTCAGCGCCATCTGTCACCACGCGGCCTTGAACGCCATCCGGGAGCGAGTGGAGGAAACGCGAGGCGGGAAAAAAGAACCTTCGGTCTCTCGCCCCTTAATCATCCAGCCACGGCATTTTGAGACGGCGCTGAAGGAGATCCGCAAATGACCGATTCCCATACCGAGCCCTCAAGCCTCGGCATCTACCTCTATTGCCTGGCCCGGCCGGAGTGTCTCCCCGCCGTAAAGGGGCCGGCTGAGCAGGACCTGCGCGGCGTGGACGAGCGCTATCCGGTTGGCGCGCTGGAAGAGGCTGGGGTGGTGGCGGTGATCGGAGATGTGGACTCCGGTGAATTCTGCGATCAAAACATGCAGAAACTGCCTTGGGTCGCGCCCCGGGCGTGCCGGCATGAGGCGGTGGTAGAACGGATCATGGGCGCGTCGCCGGTCCTGCCGGTCAAATTCGGCACGATCTTTCGTTCCCGCACGAGCCTCAAGGAATTCCTGGGCCGGCATCGGGAGCGCATCGTGCGAGCGCTGGATGATCTGCACGACAAGACCGAGTTGAGCGTCAAAGGCTATCTTGTCGAAGACGAAGCCCGGCAGATGGTGTCTGCGTCAGATCCCGCGATCCAATCCCGGATTGCAGCGCTGTCATCCTCGCCGGGGGCGCAGTACCTGCAGCAGAAGCAACTGGATGCGATGATCGAGGCGGCGCTGCATGCATGGGTGGAGCGAGTGACCCACGATCTCCATGAGATACTGGAACTGTATGCCTTGGCCTCAACAAAATTGCGGTGTCACGCCAGCGCGGTGACCGGACGCCCCGACCGCATGGTCTTCAACCGCAGCTTTCTGGTGACCGCCGAAACTGTTCCCGATTTTCGCTGGGCTTTTTCAGACCAACAGCACGCTCACAAAGCAACCGGCCTGATCCTCGAATTGCGGGGGCCGTGGCCGCCGTACAATTTTTGCCCCACGCTCTCTGAAGGTAAGCCATGAAAACGCCAGACAGTGTCGCCGACCACGCTTCGACGGACAACGGACTGGGACTGGGCACCGTGCCTGCGCCGACCATGCCTTCGGAAGTTGGTCCGAGAGAACGGCGCGAAAATCGGGGAGGGCCGGAAGGCTGGTACGAAAAGCTGTACCACATGCTCCTGGGGAGCATCCCGTTTTCCCTCATTTTAATCGATCGGGCGTTGCGGGTAGTGTCGGCGAACCGGAACTTCCTCGAGAAGGCGCGACGGAGTGAGGGGGACACGATCGGGGCGCACATCCGCGAGGTCTTCCCCAGTGCGATCCTGGAGTTTACGCGATTGGAAGCCAAAGTCCACGGCGTCTTCGATACAGGCCTGCCGTTGCGCGGAGCCCAAATGACCTACCGGACGCCGGGCATTCCCACGCGCGTCTATTACTACACCGTGGTCCCGGTGAAATCGGGGAATGTGGTGGAGCACGCGATGCTCTTGATGGACGATATCACCGAGAAGGTGCAGTTGAGCGAAAAGGCCCGGATGATCGAACGCCACCTTGCAAGCGTGGTCGAAGGCGCCAACGATCTGGTAGCCTCCACCGACGCCGATGGCCACATCATCAGTTGGAACGCGGCCGCCAAGCGCATCTCCGGCTATCGGATCGGCGAGGTGCGGGGATGGTTGCTGACCGATCTGTGCGAGGCGTCTCAGCGGAAGGACATGGCGACGATCATTCGGCAGTTGGCCAAGGGCGACGTAGTCAAGTTCCTGGAGCTGAACCTCATGGCGCGTTCCGGCAAGCTGATCCCGGTCGATTGGTCCTGTTCCACGATCCGTAACGATTCCGGCCAGGCGAGCGGAATGGTCGCGGTCGGACGGGACCTGTCCGAGCGACGGGCGTTCGAGGAGCGCCTCTACCAGAGCGAGAAACTCGCGGCTTTGGGGGTGATGGCCGGGGGCATCGCGCATGAGCTGCGCAATCCGCTGTCGGTCGGTTTCTCCGCCGCGCAGTTTCTCCAGAACCCGTCTCGCGATCCGGCGTTCCAGCAGGAGTGCGTCGGGAAGATTCTCGACGGCATTCAGCGGGCATCGACGATTATCGAGAACCTGCTGCGGTTCGCCCGGCCCGCGCCCAGTGACCAAGTGGAATCGGTGAACCTCGTCGCCTTGGCGAGGGAGACGGCTGGCCTGCTGGCTCCCCGGACGAAGCTTGAGAAGGTCAAGGTGCGTGAAGACTATGAAAACGCATCCGTGCTGGTTTTTGGAAACGCGAGACTCCTGCAGCAGGTGTTCATGAATCTGATCCTGAATGCCTGTCAGGCGATGCCCACCGGCGGCGATATCGTGATCGCGGTCCGGCGGGAGGCCGCCGAAGCGGTGGTATGCATATCCGATACGGGCTGCGGGATTCCGGCATCTCACCTGAGCAAAGTGTTCGACCCCTTCTTCACGACCCAGCCGGTCGGCAAAGGCACCGGGTTGGGGCTGTCCATCTGCTACACGATCGTAAAGCAGCACGGGGGCGTCATTGAGGTGGACAGTGAAGAGGGACGGGGCAGCACGTTTACCGTCCGCCTGCCTCTGGCGGCTATTCGGGAGGGGGGAAACGTTGATGGCTGAAAACCTGACCGCGCTGGTCGTGGACGACGAGCCCGATGTGTGCTGGGCGTTGGAGACGCTCTTGCTGGGGGACCGGTTCACGGTGGTGACGGTGGGAAGCGGGACTGAGGCGCTCCGGTGGCTCAAGGAGTCGGAGCCAGCGTGTCACGTCATCCTGATTGATGCCAAGCTGTCGGACATCGAAGGGGTGGATCTCGCCAGACGGATTCGGACCGAGACATCCTGCGTCGCGCCGTTGATTCTCGTCTCCGGCTATTTCTATGAGGACGATAGCCTCGTGCAGGACACCCTGCGCAGCGGCCTCGTCTCCGCCTTTGTCGCCAAGCCGTTCCGCCATGACGAGATCCTGAACGCGATCCATGTGGTGTTGTCCGTAGAACAAGCCACCACACATATGGCGTCCTCTCCCTAGAAGTTCTACCTATTCGGCCATTTTGAACTTCCCTTCAGCGATAGCCTTCTCCTCAACGCATTGTTTTTACTCGTGGCTGATTGCTGGTGTCCCGGCGTCGCACGCATGGCACCGTTATTGCGTATCCAAGCGTCAAAAAGAGCTCAACGACCCTTGAGCACATCGCCTCGGCACAACCGGCGCGCAGCAAGCGGCGCGAGAAGCGTGATGCGAATGGGGGTGCATGATGAATGCCGTCACTGCAGAAGTGCGCACCGAGTTTGGCGCCATGGTGCGCGTGTACGACGTAACGCGAGCGTTGTTCGCGGCGGTGGGTCTCGCGGCGGCGCTCGCCGTCGCGCTCCCGGTTTCGCGTGAGGCGGTACAGCGCCAGATCGTGACCCGTTTCGCGACGGGCGAGGTTTCGGGAGCCAACTATGCGGCTGGCATGATCGAGGCCAGGCAAGCGCCGAGCGCGGCCGTGGTGCGCGAACAACGTTTGGTCGCCGAGTTCATCGCCAGGCGCTACCGCGTGGCCGACGAGGCGATCGCACGCTTCGTCGCGACCGCCTACCGGGCGGGCAAGGAGTCTTCCGTGGATCCGCTGCTGATCCTCGCGGTGATCGGGATCGAGTCCCGCTTCAACCCGGTCGCGGAAAGCGTGCTTGGCGCGAAGGGCCTGATGCAGGTCATGGCGAAGTTCCACATGGAAAAGGTCGTCTTGCACGGCGACCAGGACGTTCTGCTCGAACCGGAAGCGAACATCCGGATCGGCGCGCAGATCCTGCGCGAATACCTGCGCCGCTTCGGCGAGACCGAGACCGCGCTGCAGATGTACGCGGGCGCCTTGGATGACGCCAATTCCAAGTACGCGGGCAAGGTCTTGGCCGAGCGCTCGCGCATCGAGCAGACCCTTATCGGCCTGCGCCACGCGGCTTGAGCCCGCAGGAGAATGTTCCACACATAGGGTGCCCTCTCCCTGGTAGTTATTCCGCATGTTCGGCCATCTTGAAGCTCTATGCAGCAGCAGTCTTTTCCTTACGGCATGTTTTCATTGGCGATTAACTGCTGGGGCCCCTGAACCGCATACATGGCTCAGTTATTGCGATCAGGTGAGTGTAACGAAGGGCCCAACCCCGTACTTCGTATGCAACGCAATAACCAGGGGGGAAATTTCAGGAGAAGCAAAATGGCAAAGGTACAAAAGTCGACGGATTCATCGAGTTTGGCCGAAGTGGTCGACCGGATCCTGGACAAGGGTATTGTGATTGATGCCTGGGTCAAGGTGTCGCTGGTCGGGATCGAGCTGCTGTCGATCGAGGCGAGGGTCGTGATCGCGTCGGTCGAGACCTATCTTAAGTACGCAGAGGCAATCGGACTCACGGCGAGTGCGGCCGCCCCGGCGTAAAGGTCTGCTCGATGTTGGTTTCCCTGCCGGGAGGGGCCGGAATGGCGCCTTCCGGTTCGGGGGATCAATCACGCGGTTCCAGCAGCCGGAGACGGAAACCTAATGGAAGGAGAAGGGATTTTGCTATGAATAACTTGAGAAACCAAATGGAAGCCCTGGCGCAGGGCATTGCGTCTTCAGCGCGCGAGCGCAACATGGCTGTCGGTGATAGCAAGTTACAAACTGCCATGATGCTGCAAGCGTTCGGTCTGGAGCGTATGGCAATGGCCAAGGATTTGAAGTCCCGTTTCGCCGCCGATCATGCGAGTCGTTTGGCCATCGTGCATACGATGCGGGCGAACGCGGGCAAAATGTGCGAAGGGTTTTTCCGGGACCATGCCCGCATGCGGCGTAGTCTCCAGCAGAGACTCGCCAAGTCAACCGAAGCGGTGGCAAGCTCTGTGGTCTTCCTGCGCGCCGATTTCGCCAAAGGACGCGCCGATTTTGCCAAAGCGCATCGCCATATGATCAAGGCGCAGCGCGCGGGGTTGGCCAAAGACCGCCGCGATCGTTCCCGTGAAGTGGCCGCACTGATCAACGATTTTCACGTCTCGCGTGGAAAGATGGCGCAGGAGCTGGCCGCAAGCCTGGCGAAATCTACGCAGGAGATAAGATTCGAAGTATCCGGCTTGAACGGGTTCAGGGCTTCGCTTCAGAAATTCCGCGATGACGCTTGGGCCCCCTGGCAGATTCCGAATAGCTTGTTGGGGGCCCAAGCTGGTGGGGCGGCCACGGCGCCGTTTTCCGCCCCTGGCAGCGAGCCGGAGAAGCATCAAAAAAAGACGGGTAGAAAAAAAGACGATGGTCGCTGAGGCGGTTTGCGCCCTTTGTCAGAAAACCCGGGAAACCGAGGAAAAAGTCAGGGGTCACGACCCGGTTAGCAGAGAAGTGAAATGCGGTGAAGGATGGGGTCGCGGGGCGGGGGTGGTACCCCCGCTCTCAGGCCCGACGCGACGCCGCCCCCGGGTGCGAGGGGCGGGCGTATGAAATCTCAAGCGGCCTGACGTGTCCGGAGTGTCGGGGTAGAGGAGTGGTTTCCTGTGAGGATAAGGAGTAGTTGCGATGAGCCAAGCTGAAGAGTCGACGGTCTTCGACGAGTCGACGGTCCTGACGTTGGAGAAGAAACCCGACTTTGTTGAAACGCCTTACATCCAGGGCGTCACCAAGCGGGCGCTCGACTATATCAGAGCCGGCTATCCGATCCATTTTAGTGGAGCAGCCGGCACCGGGAAGACGGCCCTGGCGATGCACGTGGCCGCCAAGCTGGGCCGGCAGGTCATC